>CAKZMS010000616.1 GCA_937128785.1 uncultured Opitutaceae bacterium
GCACGCGCACGGGCTTTTGCAGGCGCTCCACCGTTTCGACGTTGTGGTTGTAGATATCGGGCTCCGCGTCGAGCACGGTGTCGACTTGGTCGAGGCGCCCTTTGAAGTCGGGGACGAGGACCTCGATGGCGGTATCCGGGTTACGATGCCGCACAGCGCGAATAGTTGCAGCCCAGATGCCGGCTCCGCCGTCCTTGAGCTCGTCACGTGCGACCGAGGTGATCACACAATGCTTGAGGTTCATTTTGGCCACGGCGTCGGCGACGCGGGCGGGCTCGGCAATGTCGTATTCGGTGGGACGGCCCGTCTGGATCGCACAAAAATTGCAGGAGCGCGTGCAGATGTTACCCAAGATCATGACCGTCGCGGTGCCACGGGACCAACATTCGCCGAGGTTCGGGCACTGGGCGCTCTGACAGACGGTGTGGAGCGCGTGTTCGTCCACCAGTTTGCGCACGGCCTGGTAGCCCGGGCCGGAGGGCAGTTTGGCGCGAAGCCACTTGGGTTTACGGGAGGTGTCGGTCAGATCCATCGCTTGAAAGAAACTCCAATGGACACGAATAGCGGCGAATAACAAGAGAGCAGTGACGCCCCCACGAATTCATTACCGGAGGTGTTGGGGACTATTCTTGGCCGAGAAATGTCGGCCAAAGGGCCTGAAATTCCTGGGTCAGCACGGTTTTTACCTCGTCGGCGGTTGGGGGCGAAGCCAGTTCGCGAGCCAGCGAGGTGACGGTTCCTTCCGCTGAAGCGATGCCACAAGGCACGATGCCGGCAAAGTGATCCATGTCTGGATCTACATTCAGAGCAAATCCGTGGTAAGCCACCCATCGGCGGACCGCCACGCCGATCGCAGCGATCTTGCGGGTTTCAACCCAGATCCCGGTCAGCCCTTCCCGACGGGTAGCCGCAAGCCCGAAGCAACCGACCGATCGGATCATGACCTCCTCCAAAAAACGCAGGTAGGCGTGTAGGTCTTTCACCGGCGATAGGTCCACGATCGGATAACCGACAATTTGCCCCGGTCCATGATAGGTGATGTCGCCCCCGCGATTGGTTTCCGCCACGGTGATGCCCTGTTCACTGAGCTTGGCTGGATCCCACAGGAGGTGGGCGCTCGCGCCTGAACGCAGCCCCACGGTGTAGACCGGATCGTGCTCCGTGAAGATCAATTCATCCCCCGCCGTGCCGTCGATGCGGGCCTGGACCTGAGCGCGCTGACGCTCGGTCGACTCCGCGTAGGCGGTGCGACCCCAGTCGGAGACGGGCAGGGAAGTGGAGGATGGCATGTCCCGCAACGTGCCCACAGCGCGGTCGGGTGCAACCTCGATAGCGGGGAGATCGGGCCAGTGCCTCACCCCCGTTTTTGCGTTTGCGCCGGTTGAGTCCGTTTTTCACGGTGACCGATTCCATGAGTGACACGACCGATATCAGCCACGACCAGCATGCCGTAAGACGCCAAAAGCTCGAAGAACTTCGGGCCGCCGGTGCTGACCCGTTTCGCGCTGACGTCAAACCGACGCACTTCTCCGCCCAGGCCCTGTCGGCCTACGTGGATGGCGAGGATAACACCGTGACCGTCACGGTAGCTGGCCGTATCGTGACTCGTCGCGACATGGGCAAAAGCCAGTTCGTGAAGATCCTCGACCAACAGGGCGTCATTCAGCTCTACGTCAAAAAGGACGTGATCGGTGAAGAGGTTTACCCGACTTTTAAGAAGCTCGATCTGGGGGATTTCATCGGCATCACCGGCACGCTCTTTCGCACCCGCACGGGTGAAGTCACGGTGCGCGCCGAGAGTTATACCTTGGTTTCCAAGGCGCTCCGCCCGCTTCCGGAAAAGTTCCATGGCCTCACCGACCCCGACCAACGTTTCCGTCAGCGCTACCTTGATCTGATCGTGAACGCCGAGTCCCGTGACCGGTTGATGAAACGGGCCAAAATCGTTTCTCATGTGCGCCGGTTTCTGGAGAATCGCGACTTCCTCGAGGTGGAAACCCCCGTGCTGCAGTCCGTAGCGGGAGGTGCCGCCGCCCGTCCATTTGAGACTCACCACAACGCGCTGGACGTCGATTTCGTGCTGCGCATCTCCCTTGAGCTCTACCTGAAGCGCATGCTGGTGGGGGGCTACGATCGTGTTTTCGAGATCGGCAGAAACTTCCGCAACGAGGGTATTTCCCGCCGGCATAATCCGGAGTTCACGATGTTGGAGGTTTACCAGGCCTACAGTGACTACCGCGGTATGATGACCCTGGTGAAGGACCTGCTCCAATCCATCTGCACCGACATTCTGGGCACCACCAAGATTCCGCATGCAGGTAGCGGCGAAGAAATCGAGTTTGCCGGCGAGTGGCGCGAAGTTCCTTACAAGGATCTCATCCGCGAAAAGACGGGTGATGCCGGTTGGTTCGAACTTTCCAAAGAAGACAAAACGGCCAAGGCGCGCGAGCTGGGCTGCAACGTGGATCCCAAGTGGGAGGAGTTTGAAATCACCAACGAGATCTTCTCC
>CAKZMS010000617.1 GCA_937128785.1 uncultured Opitutaceae bacterium
AATGGAGGGGTAAGCATGAACATTCCGGCGACTCAGCTTCCCTCGGCGGTGCGAGAACTGTATCCGTTCGATCCGAAAACTCTCCGCACTCCGGGAGACGCCATGATGAGCTACGTGGACGAGGGGGAAGGGAACCATGCGGTGCTCATGCTCCACGGGAATCCTACTTGGTCGTTCTATTATCGCGATCTGGTGAAAACCCTGTCGCCTCACCGACGATGCCTGGTGCCTGATCATATCGGCATGGGTTTGTCGGAAAAACCGGCCAACTATCGCTACGACCTCGCACAGCGAATCAAGGACGTCGAATCACTCCTCGACGAAACGAAAGTGACCAAGGTGGACTTGGTGGTGCACGATTGGGGTGGAGCGATCGGTTTCGGGGTGGCCGCTCGGCGGCAGGATTTAATTAACCGTATCGTGGTCATGAATACGGCAGCTTTTCCCTCGGAGCACATTCCCCTGCGAATTTCCGCCTGCCGATGGCCATTCGTAGGGCCGCTGTTGGTGCGCGGCGGAAACGGGTTTGCCGGACCTGCCGTCTGGATGGCGATGAGCCGGCGCGCCTTGGAAAAACCCGAATCCAACGGATACCTGTTTCCCTACGACAGTTGGGCCAATCGCGTCGCCGTGAGTGCCTTTGTGCAGGATATTCCCATGTCAGCAAAACACCCCAGCTGGGAAACGCTGCAGGCCGTGGAGCAGGGGATTGAGCAGTTCCGCGACCGACGCACTTTGATCGCTTGGGGCGGCCGGGACTTTTGCTTCAACGACCACTTTTTCAATGAGTGGCAGAGCCGGCTTCCGCAGGCCGAGACCCTTTATCTGGACGATGCCGGCCACTACGTGCTGGACGATGCCGCGAACGATGTGCTGCCGCGCATTAAAGCGCACTTGCTGGAGTAAAACGACTTCGCGGAAGGGGGTGACGACCAATCAGGTCCGTCCGGTGAGCTCGGCCAATTCCGTCAGGTAGCTGGTGCTATTTTGAGAAAGCTCCGAGAGGGCTTCGGTGGTGTAGCGCCATTGCCAGTTATCGGTGGCCTTGCCGGGAGAATTGAAACGGGCCTCGCTGCCGAGGCTCATGAAATCCTGCAAGGGCACGATCGCCAGTTTGCTGACCGATCCGTAAGCGGCTCGAATCAAATCCCAGCCGACATTGTCGCCGGAAACCCGGAAGTAGCGATTCAGATGATCGCGGGTTTTTTGATCAGCGGATCGATAC
Source organism: uncultured Opitutaceae bacterium (assembly GCA_937128785.1). Classification (GTDB taxonomy): domain Bacteria; phylum Verrucomicrobiota; class Verrucomicrobiia; order Opitutales; family Opitutaceae; genus Actomonas. The sequence continues at coordinate 1,226 of CAKZMS010000617.1, forward strand.
CAGCCGAGGGAGGTGTCGTTGTCGTGGGTGCCCGGGTAAACCACACTGTTGGCGGTGAGATTATGCGGCAGGTACAGATTGGAAGCGTCGCCGCCGAACGCGAATTGCAGAATAGCCATGCCGGGCAGACCCGTGGCATCGCGTAGATCCACCACGCTCGGGGAAAGCTCGCCCAAATCTTCGGCTATCAAGCGGCACTTGGGCAGTTCACGGCGAATGGTGCGGAACAGATCCAATCCGGGGCCTTCAATCCATTCACCGGTTTTGGCCGTGGGAGCGTCCGCGGGAATCGACCAATAGGTGTCAAAGCCGCGAAAATGATCGATGCGAAGAATGTCGCAGACATCCAGATTTGTCCGGAGCCGGCTGAGCCACCACTCGTAATTTTGACTGCGATGGGCATCCCAATCGTAGAGCGGATTACCCCACAATTGTCCGTCCTCCGAAAAGTAATCGGGAGGCACGCCGGCGACGTTCAGCGAGCGACCGGTCTTTTGATCGAGTTGGAAGAGTTCGGGATTTGCCCAAACATCGGCGCCGTCTCCAGCGACAAAGATAGGGGCATCGCCAATGATCTGGATGCCCAGTTTGTTGGCGACTGATCGCACCCGTTGCCACTGGCCGAAGAACAGATACTGAAAGAAAGCGTAGGCTTCGGCGGATCGTTCAATGGAGGGGGCCGACCATAGCTTCGATTTACGGGCCTTATTCAGAAATCGGACATCCTTGGGCCAATCCCACCATGCCTGGCCGTTGAAGTGATCCTTAAAGGCCATGAATCGCGTGTAGCCCTCGAGCCAATCCGATTGTTGGGCGCAAAACTGTTCAAAGTCTCCGTAGGGGAGTTTCGGACGATCATTTTCCACCCAGTTGTCGAAAACCTTAAACAGCAGCGGCCACTTGATGGCATACAAGGAGCCGAAATCGATGGTTTCCCGAGGGAGTTTCGCTAAATCCGCCAGTTCACTGGATTCGAGTAGTCCGGCCGAAACCAACGCCTGGAGATCGATAAGATAGGGGTTTCCCGCGAATGCGGAGAAACACTGGTAGGGCGAATCGCCAAAACCGGTGGGGCCCAGCGGACAAATTTGCCAGTGTTTGAGTCCGGCGGCGGCCGCAAACTCCAGAAACTGATCGGCGGCTTGGTCCAAGACACCGATTCCCTGGTTGCCGGGAAATGAGGTGGGATGGAGTAAAACTCCGGCAGAACGTTCTGTGAGCCAGTTGAAGAGCGGTTGCGGCATGGTAAGCAGAAGTGTGGTCGTTTCAGCGTTTTTGAGAGCAGGGAACGCAGACTACGGCGTCTGGGCGGATGGACAGTCGTTGTTCGTCAATGTCCTGACCGCAGAGCAGGCACTTGCCAAAGGTGCCGGCATCAATCCGCCGCCGGGCCTCCAGTAGGCGATTGCGTTCATCTTCCAGACGTCTTTTGCCCGCCAAGGCGATTTGTTGGTGTTGCATGGAATCCAACCGCGAAAGCCGGCCGATAGAAACATCAGGGGGGATCGCGGCGGCCTCATCGCTGGTCGACATAATTTCCGATGCTATCTCAGTGAGCCGACTCTTGATCTGGGGGATAAATGCCTGTTGTCGCTCAGGATCCATGAGTGAAAAGCGAGAGAACCGGATTTGAGAGAGAAGTGGCTTAACCTAATGCTAATCGGTAATTACCGAATTAGACATAATGTTTATTGTGCGTTATTACCACCAAGGCGGGCCTAAGGAGCGGGACCCCAGTGGTCGTTGAACGGATAATAGATGAACAACGGTTTACCGATGACGTCTTTTTCGGGAACCGTGCCCCAATAACGGCCATCCAGACTGCTGGCAGAGTTATCACCGATCGCCATGTATTCGTGCTCCGGAACGGTAAACATACGCCCTTCGGCGAGAAGTCCCAGTGGACGGTAGCCCGGGAAGCGTCCTTCTCGTTCGGCATTGGAGGAAAATGCGGGAGCACCCTCGATCGGCTCGCCATTCCGCATAAGCACCGGTTCACGGATCTCCAGCGTATCCCCAGGAGTTCCAATCAGACGTTTGATGTAATATTGCTCATTTGGCCCATCAATCAATCGGTGCAGGCTCGGGATATTGTCCGTCCGGAATACAAATCCGTCTCCA
>CAKZMS010000618.1 GCA_937128785.1 uncultured Opitutaceae bacterium
CTTTTGTCCTTCGCCGACCAAGTGCCCGACTACCTGACGAAGGAGGTGGAAGTTCAAATCGGCACGAAGTCCCTGCCCGCCCTCGCATCACTCCCGGTCACCGAGGTGGGTACCCTGCAGGCTCAACTCACGCTGCCTCTCGACCGGGTAAACATCTATCTGACCCACCACGTGGTGACCTTGCTGGGACTCATCATCGCCGTCGCCACCGCGTTTCAGCTCCGCCAGTTCGTGCAGACGCTGCGCCAAGATCACCCCTTTCGCATGGCCAATGCACGGCGCCTCCGTAATGTTGCGTGGTTGATGCTGTTCGGCGGAATCTGGAAGATATCCGGAGGTATCATTCAAATCAGTGAACTAAGCCGCGTGTTCCCTGACCTGGGCTTGGAATTCTCAGCCCGCGGCGATCCCCTGCCCGTGGTGTTTATCCTCATCCTGTTTGTCGTCGCGGAGGTCTTCGCGATGGGCGTGAAGATGAAAGAGGAGGCTGACCTCACCGTCTGACCCATCATGCCGATTCGTATTCATCTCGATCGCATTCTTACCGAACGCGGCATGACCCAGAAGGAACTGGCCGAACGCATCGGCATCACCCCGGCGAACCTCAACATCTTCACCACCGGCAAGGCTCGAGCCGTGCGCTTCAGCACCCTCGAAGCCATCTGCCGCGAACTCGACTGCCAGCCCGGTGACCTCCTGAAAAACGAAGACTAACCAAAAGGGGTCATGTCGTTATATGTTAATTTTTTAACCAGAAAATTAACATATAACGATCTGACCCCCTCTCTGGGCGATCGACCCACGAAAAAGGCCTCGCCGTTGAGACGAGGCCGATAAGAAGGTCTGGGGAGCTCGCCTCACATCTCCAAGCTGCGCAGATATTCGAGGCTCAGCGGGATGTCGCGCGGTGCGTTCACGCCTTCGTCTTCGATGAAGAACAACTCCATGCCGTAGGAGCGCGCCGTGCTGATGACGCTCGGCCAGTCCACCCGACCTGTGCCGATCACCACTCGGTCCTCGGCCGGCAGGTTGGGTCGCAGGAACCCAACGGGAACGCCCTTGCGGATATCCTTCACGTGCATGCTGACCCAGCGGTCTTTGTATTCATGCAATAGGGCGATGGGATCTTCGCCCCCGTAGACGACCCAGCAGACATCCATCTGAAAATACACGTCATGGCCTTCGGTCGCCTTGGCCATCTTGTCGAACAGGGTGACCTCTTCCTTGCCCGCACCGAACTCGTAACCGTGCGGGTGGTAGCCGAACTTGATGCCATGCTCGGCAAACTTGGGCCCCCACTCCTTGAGACGCTCGATCGCCTTGGCGTTATCGTCCTCCGTGAAAGCGCCGTCATGCGGGATCCACGGAATCATCGCATACTTCGCCCCCAGCGCGATGACATCGATCAACACGGCTTCGAAGTTCTTAACCAGCGCGTCATACTGCACGTGCGCGCTGGCCACTGTGACCCCGCGATTGACCAACTCGGCGCGATATTGCTCGGGCACCATGCCGTTGGTTCCGGCGGTTTCGACGTAAGGGATACCATAGGTGCCCACGACATCGAGGGTGCCGATAACGTCCTTTTCAAATTGGTCCTTCAAACTCCAGAGCTGAAGGCCCAACTGATCCGCCAAAGGAGTGTGCTCGGCGGACTTGTGGTGGTTGGCAAACAGAGGCGAGGCGGCGAAAGCGGCAACGCTCAGGATTCGAAGAAAACATTTCATAGGAGTAAGCATTGAGGAGTAAGGGAACAGCGCACCGGTAGCAGCACGTCATCGCAAGCCGAGACCGACTCAATGTTGAATCTGAAGGTAGGGACAGACCGCTGGGCCGTCCGAGTATCGAGAGGCAGATCCGGACGGCCCGGCGGCCCGCTCTACCTCCAAGCCCTTTCACTCAGCCTTTGTTTTCCGCCTGCAACTTGGCCGCGATCTCTTGAACCTCGCCGAGCACCCGCATCACGTTACCGCCCCACATTTTGCCGAGGTCTTTTTCGGAGTAGCCGCGGCGCAGGAGCTCCATGGTAAGATTCATCATCTGGCTCACGTCCATCAGACCCCACACTCCGCCCCCACCGTCGAAGTCACCACTGAAGCCGACGTGGTTGATGCCCATGACTTTGACCATGTGGTCCACGTGATCTGCCACCAAAGTAACTTCGGAGGAAGATGGCGGAAACTCATTCTTGATCCGCATGATCTCGATGCGCCGTTGGATATCCACTTCCATGGACCAAGGCTGGAGCGCGGCGTACTTTGCCCGCCAAGCGGCAATCGCTTCGTCACGCGCCGCATCCGGGGGGATTTCCGTAAGGTAGAAACTGAAGGCGTTCATCTGCACCACGCCGCCGCCTGCCGCGATCTGGCGTAGCAAAGCATCGTTCAGATTACGCGCATTCGGGTGGGCCGCGTAGGCCCCGCTGTGCGAAGCCAGCACCGGTGCTTTGGTGCGGGCCAGAACATCCCAGACCGTCGAATCCGCAGCGTGCGACACATCGATCATCAGACCGAGCCGATTGCACTCATCCACCGCCACACCACCCAGCTCGGACAATCCAAAATGCCGGGGACCCGACCGATCCGTCGACGAGTCGGCGAGGTCATTGTTCCGGGTATGGACGAGACCAAAGTAACGCACCCCCAAGTCGTGATAGGTTTCCAACAAATCGATGTTCCGCCCGATCACATAGCCATTTTCTATGCCCATGAAGACGACGTGTCTGCCCGCCTCGCGCAGCGCCATCGCTTCGGCCGGGGTGGTGGCGAGTCCGGATTCGTCGGCGTGAGTCTCGACGGTTTCCCGAATCAGATTGGTAATCAAAAACCCTTCGTCGATTGCCTTGGCGCGCCCTTCCGAGGTCAGCGGTCCTTGGCGAACGAAGACGACAAAGAAGCCACCATCGAGTCCGCCTTTTTTCATCCGCGGGAAATCCACCTGGCTCGCATGATCGACCCACGAGTGTTCCTTGCTGATATCAAATCCCGGGCGACGTAACACCCCGGGCACATCCAAATGTGTGTCCAACGTGAGATGTTTGTCGTGGATCCGCTTGGCCAGCGACAGCAGCTGCACCTCATCCCAGTCGGCCCGCTCCACCGCAAGCTCGGCATCGGGCCCCGCGAAAAGAGCACTACCAATTAAACCACTGATAAAAACGTGCCGGAGTAACTTCATGCTTCGGGAGGGGGTCAACTCCCCCATGGCATCACACCCGGCCCCGACGGCAAGCGCGGACCCCACCCCCACTGCACGCTAACAACCCGCACCATCGCCGCCCGCCC
>CAKZMS010000619.1 GCA_937128785.1 uncultured Opitutaceae bacterium
GGCCGGAAAGGAAGTGACCGTCATGAACGCAAGCCACCAACTGAGGTGCTCCCCCGCGGAGGGCAGGCCGATTCGCAGGATGCGCTTTAGCCGTGGCACCGGCACGCGGGTGAAATCCCTGAGGCGTAACCGAACCCCCGTGCGGCGCTTAAGGAAGTAGGCCAACAAAATGGCGGCGACCACGCGACTTCCCGCGGTGGCGAGGGCGACGCCCACGATCCCCATTTTGGGCGCGCCGAAAAGACCGAAGAGGAGAATGTCATTTCCTACGGCATTCAGAATGTTCTGCACGAGGGTCACCCACATGGCATCGGCGGTGTGGCCGTATGCTCGTAGAACCGAACCCACGGCGACATTGTGAGCTTCCAGCCAAAGAGTCGCACCCACGATGATCAAATACGGTTGAGCGTAATCAAACAGCGCAGGGGGCATTTGCATGAGGTGCAGCAGCTGCCGAGTGGTCGCCACGAGCAGGAGACTGAGAATGAATCCAAGCACCAGGTTTACCACCATGGCGGTTCGCGCCGTCTCCCGGGCACCTTGTTCATCTTGTCCTCCAATGCTATGGGTAACCACGACGCTGCTGCCGATGCCCACAAAGCTGAAGAACATCACTCCCAGAACGATATATTGGTGGGCGATACCCAAAGCCGCCACCGCATCATCACTGATCGTGCTCACCATCAACACGTCGATCGTGCTGGTGAGTACGTGCATCGCATTCTCCACGAACAGCGGGAGAGCGAGGCGAAGCAGGGTAGGATTTACTGCTGGCTTGGACATTGAAGAGGAAACGGACGAAAACCGCAGCGAGTCACTCGCAACGCAAGTGATTCTCCGCTGCCCGTTGATCCGCGAACTCTACTTGCGAGCGGCCCAGATCCGGAGGGACGCGAGCAAAAAGCTCTCCAAGGCAGCCTGAGCGTTCAGATTGACCCGCAACAAACCCACGGAAGACTCCAGCTTCTCCACCGCCGTGGTGAAGGCTCGGCGATAGGATTCATCGCCGGAACTGATTCCAGATAGGGCGAAATCACGCGTGGCATGCTCGATACCAGCGAAGAGCTTCAATCGCAGGCCGTTGGCCAGACCGGTCTCGATGGCGACCTTTTCATCGTCCTCCAAATCGGAGGGCAGTTGGCCCTTTTGCTCTTTCCATGCCTCACTCACCGCGGCCTCCAAAATCACGCCAAAGCGTGCCGTCAGTCCGTAGGCGCCAAAAATTGCATCGGCGACACCGGACCGATCGGTGATGCCGCTCGATAGTTGGGTGAGCCACTGATTATAATCATCAAGCCACGCCCGCCAGCCATCGGGGAGGAAACCTACCTCGGCAGAAGGAAACCGAAAATTCAGACACCGACTGCGGATGGTGGGCAGCAGCGCGTAGGGGCGGGTGGTGAGCACCAATAGGGTGGTATTGGCCGGAGGCTCCTCGAGGGTTTTGAGGAAGATATTCGCGGTTGCCGTGTTCATCCGATCCGCTTCGTGCACGATGCCGACTTTATGGTCACCCGCCGAAGCAGACACGGCGATCTTGCGAATGAACTCACGCATCGTGCCGGGGTCATCGGCCGATTTTCCGGCTTTGATCTGCCGCATCTTCCCGGCCGGTCGCAAAGCGAAGGTGTCGGGATGTTCGTCCGGATGAAACCGGGTGGGGGGGGCGGTTTCAGCCGGGTACAGCAACCGATCGGCAATGGCATGAGCCACGGCTACCAACGTCTCATATTCGTCTCCCGTTATGAGTAGCGAGTGGGAGAGGCGTTTCCGGTCAATGGCACGTTCGATGACCGCGACCGCGGGCGTGCCTTGTAGGGAGACGGGCCAGGTGGGCGCAGCGGCGGGCATGAGGTTCAGGCGATGGCCTTCTTAACAACCTTCCAGGTTTGCCGTTCGATCTCCGCTTCGGTCTGAGTGCCGTCGATCACCACGATTCGTTCGGGCATGCTCTGGGCGAGGACCAGGTAACCTTGACGGATCTTTTTGTAGAACTCGATGTTCTCCCGCTCCATGCGATCCGGAACATCCGAAGCGCGTTGGCGAATCCGCCGCTTGGAGATGGTGGGAGGCACGTCGTAGACGATGGTGAGAGCGGGCATCACATTACCGACGGCAAAGCGATTGATCATGCTCACGGGATCCGCCGCTAAGTTGCGGCCAATGCCCTGATAGACCGTGGAGGAATCCATGAAGCGGTCGCTCAGCACGATAAAACCGTCCATCATCGCCGGAGCGATGGTTTCGCGTACCAATTGGGCGCGGGCTGCGGCGAAGAGGAGCAACTCCGTTTCGGCACACATTTCGTCGCCGTCGGAATTGTGCACGATGATGTTGCGCACCTGTTCGCCGATCTCGGTTCCTCCGGGCTCACGGACGCTGAGAACCTTGTGTTTCTGCTTGGCCAACCGCTTGGCCAGCCGGGCGATTTGGGTGGATTTGCCGCTGCCTTCCGCTCCTTCGAAGGAGATGAGGACACCTTGGGGATCTTCCGTAAGAGGCATGGTCAGAGATTGGACTTATTTGGGCCAGTTGGCGAGGAACGTTTCGAGGTCGGCGAGGGTGGGGCTTTGCGCTGTGCGCACGTAGTGGCCGCTCGTGGTTACTCCCGTAGTGAGACAGCCCGTCGGGCTGAGTCCCAGCATCTGGCCCAGGGAAAATCCGGCATTAAAATGATCTCCGGCTCCGGTTGTGATCTTCGGTTTGGTCACGTAGGGGCCCGGGACCCAGTGCGTGCCCGTGGGGTCGGCGCAGGCGGCCGATTCCTTGGGGTGCACCACGACGGTGTCCAGTTGCAGTTTTTCGCGGATGTCGGATGCCATTTTACGCAGGTCATCCGGGGATTCCCCAATCGCATAGAAACCGAGAGCGAGATAGACTTGTTGGGCCTCTTTTAAGTTCAGCCCGAGGGTCACGCGGCCGAATTTCCCAAAGGTGCCGATGACTTGCAAAACTTCCAACAGGTCCGTGCGGGCGCGTTTCTCCGGATCGGCGAGATCAAAGAAGAAGCGACGCCCACCCTCGGGCAGCAGGGGGAAGACCTGCGCCACGAGTTCGCGAAAGATTTCGGTCATGTTGGGAATCATCGTCCAGTTCACCAGGGCGACCAGATCCGCTTCGGAGAAATGACGCACGAGCCCATCGATTCCGATTTGATCCACGAGCGTTTTGAACGTCACGTCGTCGAGACTCTTCATTTGCCCGAGCATCAACTTGCCATCGTCAAACTCCACGGCGGTGGTGTGCGCGGCTTCCGTCACCGAAACCACCTGCGCTCGCTCGGCAAATAGTTGAAAGACCGGATGCACGTTGGGCGAACCCAGGGCACCGATGTAGGTGAGGGCGACCCCGTGCGACATCAGCGCGTTCGCCATGATCGGACCGTTGCCGCCCAGTTTATCCATTTGAGGATAAAACTCGAGGTTCGCGCTCTTCCCGGCGGCCCCGAGGATGCGTTCGCCAAACTCGGTAATCGTGGTGATGGGGTCGAAATCTTCGCCCTGCCCACGTCGCAACCCGACGGGGGTGACGATCGTATCCACGAATCCGTCGAGGCCGACGAGGGCTCTTTTTTCATTGGGCCGGGATTGAGCGGATTTCAATTCGGCGAGGGTTTGCGTGGGAATATCCATGGGAATGGCGAAATACGGGAACGGAGAACGAACCGACGGATCAAAAGAGCGGCAATCTGAAAGCAGATAAACGTATACAACGGATTTTCCATTGAAGCGCACGCTCGGACCGCCCACTTCTCAACATACGCCGTATCACTGTGATTACCCCGATTTTTGCCATAACCACCCTCATCGATTCGTTCCTCTCGTCGACCTTTGTCGGACAGGGTATAACCGTCGGTCTCATAATTTTCAGCTTCATCGCCTGGTCGATCATGATCGACAAGCACATGGAACTGAAACGACTGCGCTCCCTGAATCAGGGATTTGAACATCGCCTCCGGACGGAACGGACGTTGCTGGATCTTCCCGATGCCTACCGCGAACGTCGCTCCATTCCGTATGGAGACCTGTTTGCCGACGCGCTCGATGCGTATTGGCGCGCAGCCTCAATCGGCCGTGAGAAGGGAGTGGATACGTCGCGTTTCCGGCTGGAGCATACGGAAAACGCCCTACAGCGTGCGCTGGGTCGTCAGGTCCTTCGTTACGAGTCCAATATGGTATTTCTCGCCACGATCGTTTCCGGCGCACCGTTCATGGGCCTGCTGGGCACGGTGTGGGGCGTGATGGACGCGTTCAGCGCCGTCTCGGTGCAACAAACCGCCAGCATCCAAACATTGGCCCCCGGAGTCTCGGCGGCATTGCTGACCACCGTCGCCGGCCTCGTCGTCGCGATTCCCTCGGTGTTTGGCTACAATTACTTGTTTGCCAGCACCAAACGTCTGATCACCGAAATCGAAAATTATGCCAGCTCTCTGGCCGATCGCATCGAGCTGGAATCCACCGCTGGTGGCGATCTCTGACCCTTTCGTCATGGCGCGCAATTTTCGCAGGGACCGAAAGTCCGCTCCCATCTCGGAGCTCAACGTGACCAATCTGATCGATTTGGGATTCACGCTGCTGATCATTTTCATGATCGCGACGCCGCTTATCAACCAGGAGCAGACAATTCCGGTCGATCTCCCCACCGAATCTTTGAGCGAGCAGCAGCAGCCTGATCCTGATACCCAATTCGAGACCATCACAATTCGATCCAGTGGGACCGTGACATTGGCAGGCGATGAAGTCGACCTGGGCAATTTGGCGAATGCGTTGGCCGAGTCTGCAGCCATGACCGAACCGCCGGTGTTTCGTATTCGGATGGATGGTGATTCCACCGCCCAACAGTTCATCTCCGTCATGGAGCCGCTGAAAAACCAACGACTGTCCAAGATCACACTCGAGACCCAGCCGGGATCTTTCTAATAAAGCTGGAACGAATTCGAT
>CAKZMS010000620.1 GCA_937128785.1 uncultured Opitutaceae bacterium
GGGAGAGGATCACCGTTTTTGAGAAACTCACCGGCGCCGACGGACAGGGAGTCATAGGTGAGTTGAACGTCGTCGAGCCGAGGCAGGGTGGCATCCAGCACCTTGACGGCGGCGTCGACCACCTCGGGGCCGATGCCGTCTCCCGGCAGGAGGGCGATATGAAACGAGGGCATGAAGGGAAAGGGGATGAGTCGCGGGGTAAGGCGGACCAGGGGAGGGGCTTAGACATTAGCACAACGGCCGAAATGATCACATGAGCAAAAAAACAAAAAATCATAGAATTTGCGTCGATTTTAGTCCGGCATGACATTGGATTCATCGCGTGCCCAATCGTCCCCGTGTCGCGCTGTTGATCGAGACCTCCAATCGCTATGGACGGCAGCTATTGCGGGGGGTCCGTCAATGGGAGCACCAGAATGGCCCGTGGGCGCTGCGATTGGTGGAGCAAGGTCGCGGCGCGACGGTTCCGAAGTGGCTGCGATCCTGGGATGGAGACGGCATTATCGCACGGGTGGAGCGTCGAGGCATCGCGCAGGCGCTCCGGTCGACGGGACTGCCGGTAGTCGATGTGAGTGCCGCCGCCGAGCGCTCCAGTTTTCCGCAGGTGGTCACGGACAGTCGCGAAGTGACTCAGGTGGCGTTGGATCATTTTCGGGAGCGCGGATTGGCCAATCTGGCGTATTGCGGCACCCCGGGCTTTCGGTGGGCGGCGCAGCGGGGAAACTTCTTCCGGGAACAGGTCACCGCTTTGGGTTGGGATCTGCACGAGTTTGATTTGGCGGAACGTTCTCCGGAGGCGGAACTCAATCAACTCGCCCGTTGGCTCAAGCAACTGCCCAAACCGGTAGGGGTGTTGGCGTGTTATGATATTCGCGGCCAACAGGTGATTGAGGCATGTTACAGTGCCGGAATCCGCGTGCCGGAAGATGTGGCCGTGCTGGGAGTGCATAACGATGTGCTCTTGTGCGAACTCTGTGATCCCCCGCTGAGCAGCGTCATTCCCGATGCGGTGCAGGCGGGGGCGTTGGCGGCTTCCTTGCTGGCTGATTTGATGGCGGGCAAGGCGGTGGCAAACGTGGCGCATCCGATTGCTCCGCTTGGAGTGGCGACCCGACAATCCACGGACATCGTTGCCGTTGATGACCCGAGAATCGCCGAGGCGGTGCGGTTCATTCGTCGGGATGTTTGCAAGGGCATCAACGTCGGCGATGTTTTGCGCGAAGTGCCCATGGCTCGCACGGCCCTGGAGCGTCGGTTCAAGGAGGTGTTGAACTGCACCCCGCGCCAATTGATTGAGCGCGAACGATTGGATCGCGTGCGGACCATGTTGGCGGAGACCGAGTCGACGGTGGCTGAGGTGGCCGAGCGGGCGGGTTATGCCCATCCGGAATATATGACCGTGGCCTTCAAGCGAGCCACCGGCCAAACGCCGCGGGAGTGGCGGGCAAAACATCGACCGGCCAGGGCAGGGGACGGTCGGTAGTGATGCTGAACCCCGTCCCGAACGGGCGGTGTCCTAGAACCCGCGTCGCAGGCCCAGCACCAGCGCGTTGGATCCACTATTTTCTGCAAACGCGCCATAACCGTCGGAACGATGATGCAGCCGGAAAACCAGGGTGTAGTTGTCAGACGGCAGATGGAATTCGATCTCACCCATCCAATAAATCATGGCCTGGGTGGAGTCGCCGTCCCGGTTGATTTCCGTTTGCGGCACCTTGGTTGCGTAGCTCAACCCGATTCCAAAGGTGAAACTCTTGAAGACGCGCCAGCCTGTCGGCGTCTCGTAACGGGCATATAATGGCAGGTTGAATTCGAAATGATCCTGCACGCCAAAGTGCCCCACCACTTGTCCTTCGATACCGAAATCAAATCCGCGCCACGTGGTAAGATCCCGGGCGGCCCCGACGCCGATCAGGTCGGAATCGATCAGTTTGGTTTCACTCGGCAGGATGGCTTCTTCCCACACGTTGTCGGTCATCTGACCGCCGAACATGGTGAGATGCCAGTCCGAATCACCTTGCACCGCGGGCGCCATGGCAGCGACTGCTGCGATCAGCAAAACCGGTGACAGGAATTGAAAGCGACGGAGCATGGACGCCCTGCACTCAATGGGGGGTTCGCTGATCCTCAAGAGCCCGCGGCGAAAATTTTGAAGGAAGCGAGGGTGTTCATTGATTGGGTAGAATTCCCCAACAGAGTCAGTTGGACACCATTTCGGATGTGGGTATGGTTTGGCCAGCCGTCGAATGACCCTTCAAACGCGAGGAGGCCGCATCATCGTGAGAACTTCCCCCACATATCTTTCATCTCCTTTGATCGGGGGAGCGGTGTGTTCCGGAGGATGGGGTGGTCTGCGGCGAATCGCGGGTGGACTGCTGCGGCCGATCTTCCTGGTCATGGCCCTGCCGACGTTGGCATCGGGATTGACCGTCGAACAGTTGCATCGTGATGCCAGCCTCACCCCCAAAAAATTCAGCCACTTGTTCGCCGATTTTGAATATGAATTGGGCCGTTACGTCCAACCCGCCGAAGTTTTTTTGCGCCGGGAAAAAGGCGACTGTGACGACTATACCGCTTTGGCCGATACCGTCTTGGCCCCCAAAGGTTTTGAGACCCGGCTTGTGCATGTGCGCCTCGCGGGCCTGACCTCACATGCCGTCTGCTACGTAACGGAATCTAAAGCCTACCTAGACTACAACAACCGGCAGTTTTTCTTCACCATGACGAGGTCCGGTCCCGCTCTTCGCCAGATTGCCGAAAAGATCGCGCGTTCGCTCAATGCCAATTGGACCGTCGCGTTTGAATACGAATTCTCCTATGAAGATCCCCGCAAACGGATCACCGCCCGGGTGGTGCGGGTGAAGGACCCGCGCTACGATCCTCCGCCCCAGAAAGCACTTCCCCAGGCAGACCGTTTGCTGGTTGAATGACTCCTGCATTCATGGACAAAACCTTTCGCATCGTTCTGGTAGTCTTTGCCGTTTTGGCGGTCAGCCTGGTTGGCGTCGTTGCTTATTCCCTGCACAATCTACAGCGGGCTCATCGGTCGGCCCAATGGGTGGTTCATACCCACGCCTACATGGCGGAGATCACCGCCGCCGTCGCCGCGCTGCGGACGGCTGAAGGCGCGCTCAACGCCTACCTCTTGAGCGACAGCCCCGCGCAGGAAGTTGCTTTTCGTAATGCGTTCGCGGAGTTGGCCGAGCGGATGGAAGTGGCCAAGGCGATGGCGGAAGGCGACGGGCAGGAAGCCGCCAACATTGCCGATTTTGAACAAGCCTTGCTGACCCGAGCCGACCGCGCGCGCGCGCTGCTGTCGGCGCACCGGGCGGGCGAAACCGAGTCGGTGCAGGAACAACTCTGGCAGGAGGACGAGGCCACCGGCCTCACCGTGAGTCGCTTGGCCCAAAGAATCATCGTTCGGCAACAAAACCTCCTGCGGGAGCGGGATCGCATTGCCTTTGAACAGGATGCGGCGGCCCGCACCACGCTCCACCTGGGGGCCGGCCTCAACCTGTTGTTGTTGATCGTGGCAGGTTGGTTCATCCGCGATGGGCTGCGCGCCCGCCAAAGCGAGGCCGATTCATTGATGCGAGCGAACGCTGCGCTAGAAGCGCGGGTGGCGGAGCGAACCGAGGAACTTGCTCAAAGCAACCAGCAGCTCAGGACGGAAAACCTCGAGGGACGCTGGAAAGCGGAGGCCTTGGATCATCAGCTGCGTTACAACCATCTCATCATCGCCCGGGTGGCCAGTCCGATCATCGTGATCACCCGCGCGCTCAATATCTCGCGGGTGAATCCCGCCCTCGAATCTCTGGTGGGTAAGACCGTGGTGGATTTGGTCGACCAACCGCTGCAGCAAGTGGTGACTTTAACCGGGAGTGAAGACGTTCCATCCACCCTCGATCCCATCACCTCGGCTTTGCGCAATGGTCGGGATCTTACCGATCTCACTGCCGAAGTTAAACTCAGCGGTCGCCAGGCCATACCGGTGCTTCTCAGTCTCTATCCCCTGCAGGATCAAGATCATGTGGTGGGTGGAGTGGTGACCTTACAAATTCTGCCTGCCTAGCCTTTATTAGCTCCCATCGTGAAACCTCGCATTCTCGCCATCGACGACGAAACCGTCATCCTCAACCTGCTCGAAGAATACTCTGAGCTGGAGGGGTTTGAACTCATGCGGGCCCAAACTGCCCGGGAGGCGAAAGAGGCCGTAAAAAAAGCCCGACCCGATTTGATCATCTCCGATCTTCAACTGGAGAATTCTGATGGCCTGACCCTGATCGAGGAGCTGCGCCAGGACCTGCCCGACGTGCCCGTTATCCTGCTTACCGGCGTCTGGTTCGACGAGCAGACCGTCGATCAAAAGCTACTCGGCAAGATCAGTGCTTACCACAACAAGAGTGAACCCTTACAGAAATTGGGAGCGCTGATTCGAAAGCTGCTTGATAGCTCGCCTAATCCTTGACGCGGGGTGGTTCCCACCCGGCAGGGTAGCTTGCCGCCCATCCGGATAAAGAGAACGAAGGCCCGATTGGGCAGCACAACCTCGCCAAGAAATAAGGAGTGCACTGCAGTCTGTTCACCCTATACTTTCGGACACAGTGGCCTCCATGAGAAGTGCTCTCGATGAAGCGACTGCCTAGCCCCCCCCGCGTCATGAAATCTTCCGCCTCCCGATCGTCGCCCGATAGTCAGGATGGTGCCGTTTCATTTCTCTCGGATGGCCCGGCGGGACCGGGATCAGAATGTCTCGGTATTCTGAGTGAATTAGGAATCGGCTATGTAGTCTTCGAGACGGACGGGACCCTGAGCCACGCCAGCACGATGGCTCGGCAGTGGTTTGGTGAACCCGACGAGGGTGCCACCCGAGATTACCTGAGTCAGCTGGATTGGGAGCCCCATAAAACGCCCGACGAAGCAACGAGCGTAGCGCCTTCCC
>CAKZMS010000621.1 GCA_937128785.1 uncultured Opitutaceae bacterium
TCGGCCCGCACCGATGTGGCGTTGTCCTCCGCCAAATACACGTCGGCGAGTTGGGCGCCCCGGGCACCGGTCTCATATCGCTGCCTCACCAAGGTATAGAGCAGTTCGCGATTGCGGACATTTTGCTCAGCCAAGGTCAGCAACTGTTGGGTCGTGGCGACACTGACGCGCCGGTTGAGCAACTCGGCCATCAACAGATGTTGCAGGGCCTCCTGTTCGGCCACCGAGGCGGCGAAGTTGGCTTGGCCTGCCTCCACGGATCGGCGCACGCGGCCGAAGAGATCAACCGTCCAACCGACGGACAGGTCGGCGGAAAAGGTATCGGCGTAGACCCGGTCGGGCTGGGAGCCGATGGGGTTGGGATTGAATCCGCGGCCTCCGCTGCCCCCAACGGCGACGTTGGGACGATTGCCGCCTTGCTGGATCGCGAGTCGGGCTTCGGCTTGAGCAACCCGCTCGGCGGCAGCCTGAAGACTCAGGTTGTCCAGTAGGAGCGTTTCCACGTCGGCGACGAAGCCGGGATCATCGATCCGCTGCCACCACGGCGCCATTGCTTCCTCGATAGGTGCCATGGCTTGTGCTGCGACCGGATTGCGGAACTTGGTGGGAAGGGCGGCCGCCTCTTCGGTCCGCTCGTAATCCGGTCCCACGGTGCAACCCACGAGCAGGATTGCGGCGATGCCACCAGTTGCCGTCTTGCCTAGATGTGATCCCCACTTCGCTCGCATGACTATATGACGGAGGGTTTGGCGTCGGGTAACTTCACAGCAAGACACGCTTCGACGTGGCGTTTCAGAATTCGCCGGATCAGGTGGCGGTGGGCACTCGTAAGCTTGGGGGTATCCAGCGCGCGTAGCAGGCTTTCCCGACTGATGGCGAAAACCAAAAGCTGCCCCATCAGTGCATGAGCCCGGATCTTGGCTTCGGCGGAAGTGGGATCGATGCCAACGGCGAACCCGATTAATCTGGCCAGGTTTTTTTGCGACTTCTCCATCCGCTCCCGATAGAGAATATCGAAGGCTAGGGTGGGCTTGGTTTGCTCCCGCACGATGATACGGGCCCAGGTGCGAACCTCGTCCGAGTCGACCATCAGGCCTGCCACGTGATCGATCACATTCGAAACAATCCGGATCGCGGTTTCCGCATTGGGTGGACCCTCCTGCAGGATTTTGAGAGCCGATTCTCTCGCCCCGCGCAGACGTTCCTCCATGCGCTCAGCGATCCACCCGGCCACGGCGAGATACAGTCCCTCTTTGCTGCCGAAGTGATAGTTGATCGCGGCAATGTTGGTCTGCGACGCCGACGCCAGCATTCGACTCGTGGTTCCCTGCACCCCGTAGTCCCCAAAAAGTTCAACTCCCGCCTGAATCAACGCCTCACGGGTTTCCTCGCTGCGACGTTCGCGGCCGTCCTCGGCGGGTTCGGGAGTAGGGATGTTGGAAGAAGCGGACACGATAAACTAATAAAACAAACGTTTGAATTAAAACAAGCGACTCGGGCGATTGTTCCGCAAGGGTTCACTATTTTTCGTAGAAATGCGCTTCGCTGGCCGGTGTGGCGGACTTATTCCCCTCAAATTTCATCGAAATCACTGGGCCCTTGACATGGGGAGTTTGGTTCGGCACTTCAGTTGGCCCTTTTAACGATTAACTACGATGCAACCGACTTTCCGACCACATAACAAAAAGCGCTCCCGCAAGATTGGGTTTCGCGCCCGCATGGCCACCCGTGGTGGCCGCGCCGTGATCAACGCCCGCCGCCGCAAGGGCCGCAAGCGCCTCTCCGTCGCCTGAGCTGACGCCGACCGGCGTCACGCTTAACTGCCGGACTATCATGCGTTTCCGAGCTGCATCGCATCTGCGACGGCCGCCGGAGTTCAGGAAGGTCCGCTCCGAAGGCCGCCGCTATCATTGCGGCGGTTTTGTTTTGTGGGCCGCCCGCCGGACCGCCGGAGACTCCGTTGTCACAGCCTGCACCCGGGCCGGTTTTGTTGCCTCCAAAGCTGCGGTGGGCAACGCGATCGCTCGAAATCGGGCAAAAAGGCGTCTCCGCGAGGTCTTTCGCCACCACCAAAACCGGATCCCCGCCGACACCGATTTGGTCTTTGTCGCCCG
The DNA here is from genome assembly GCA_937128785.1 of uncultured Opitutaceae bacterium. Taxonomy (GTDB): domain Bacteria; phylum Verrucomicrobiota; class Verrucomicrobiia; order Opitutales; family Opitutaceae; genus Actomonas. The sequence continues at coordinate 2,115 of CAKZMS010000621.1, forward strand.
CCGCTCGCTCAATGGGCTTGATTATACCGAGATCGAACAGCGATTTTTGAAGGCCTGCGGGGACCTGTTTCCTGCCACCGATCCCGACTCCTGATGTCTTCCTCCCGTAGATTCCGAATCCTTTCTGCCATCGCGGCTGTGCCCGCGAAGGTGCTGTTGGGCGGGATCCGGTTGTATCAGCTCACGCTCTCTCCGGTGCTTCCGGTGGTGTTCGGTCCCAACTGTGGCTGCCGTTTTCATCCGACGTGCTCCCACTACGCCGCCGAAGCCGTGCGCACCCACGGGGCGATCAAAGGTGCCTTTCTCGGCGCGTGGCGTCTGCTGAAATGCAACCCGCTCCATGAAGGTGGCTTCGACCCCGTGCCACCCGCCCGCTCCTCTTCCCGACCCGTTTGTGAACGCGTCTCCACTCCCCCCGTCGGCGCCCTTCGCTGACCCTCCTCCTTTTCTGCATGGATAAAAAGAATACCGTCATCGGCATCCTGCTGCTCGTTGCAGCGTTCGCCACCTTGTTTCTCGGCCAGCGTTTTGCGCCACCACCGCCACCCGCGCCGGAGATCGCTCCCGCCCAGGCGCCGATGCCCACGGCGGGCAACCAAGCGTCGCCGACGGCTCAGCCCGTGCGTTCCACCCCGCTCGAAACTGAATTTGCTGCGCTCGCTGGTTCCAATGAGGGAGCGGTCCTGTCCTACCTGGAAAACGAATATATCCGCGTCGAGTTCACGAACTTCGGTGGAGCCATCGGCAACGTTTCGTTCAAGCAGTATGCGCTGACCAACGACTCCTCGCTGCCGTTTGTCTTCAATCAGCCGCGCGTTGAGCCGATGCTTGCCATCACCGACGTGCCCGGTCTCGGACCTGAAACCGCCTACCAATTGGTCAGCGCGACCCGTGACGAGATCGTCTACGAGACCGTGCTTGAAGGCCGCCTCAAAGTGGTACGCCGCTTTTCGCTGGGTGATCAATACGAAGGCTCGGATCCCTACCTTATCCGCCACGACACCCAGTTGCAGGACCTGTCTGGCAACGGCGCCCCGCAGACGGTCGCGACCCTCAGCCTGGGCACCACTTCACTCATTTCCCCCAACGACTACGGCCAGTATCTCAACATCATGGCCTGGGACGGCGAAGATGAGACCCTGACCAAGCCCGGAGAACTCGAAGGCGGTGGATTCCTCTCCTGGTTTGGTATCACCGATGGCGCGCCCAAAAGCTCCATCACCAAGGACGGCACCGTCGTTTGGGCCGCCGCCAAAAACCAGTTTTTCGCCAGCGTTTACACGGGCGACACCGACGGTTTCAGCACCACGGTCCGTCGAGTCGAGCTCCCGCCGTTCGAAGGCAGCTCCCGGCCCAACAAGGGTATCACCGGCGTAGTCAGCTACCGGCTGCCCTCCATGATTCCCGAAGGGGCTCTCACCCTGGGTGGTGACTTCTATGTGGGACCGAAGGAATACGATCGCCTCCGCAAGTTTGAGAAGGACCAGGCGGAGGTCATGCAGTTCGCCCCATATTTCTTCTCCAAGATTTTCCTCTCCGGCATCGTCGCCCCGATCCTCAACCTCACCATGGTCACCATGCACGGTTGGGTCGGCAACTGGGGTGTCGCCATCATCCTGATGACACTGCTGCTCAAGATCGTGACGCTGCCGTTCACGCTGGCCGCATCCCGCTCGGCCAAGCGCATGGCCAAGCTCCAGCCCCTCATGAAGGAGGTGCGCGAGCAGTATAAGGATCAGCCCCAGAAGCTGAATGAGGCCACGCTCAAGATTTTTAAGGAAAACAAGGTTAACCCCATGGGCGGTTGCCTGCCGATCCTCATCACCATGCCGCTCTTCGTGGCGTTTTTCTCCATGCTGCAAGGCACCTCGGAGTTGCGCTTCACGAGCTTCCTCTGGACCGCCGACCTTTCGGCTCCCGACACCGTTTTCCGCCTGTGGGGACTGCCGCTGAATATCATGCCGCTCCTGATGGGTGCGACCATGGTCTATCAGATGAAGCTTACGCCGACGCCGACCACGGACAACGCGCAGATGCAGATCATGAAGTTCATGCCGATCGTGTTCACGCTGATCTGTTACAACTTCGCTGCGGCGCTCGCCCTCTACTCCACGGTCAACGGTGTCTTCACCATCATCCAACAAGTCATCGTCAACAAGACGACCAAGGATGACTCCCCCTTGGTAAAGCCCGGTGGAGCTGAGGTCGAAGAGAAGGCTTGGAACCCCAACAAGCGTAAGACCAAAAAGAAGAAGAAATAGGCGCGCCGGTCGGCGCGAAGTTCCAAATTTCAAGTATCAAGTAACAAGAAAAGCTACCCCCCATGGCAGGTCATAACAAGTGGTCCAAAATCAAACGCGCCAAAGGCGCCAATGACGCCAAGCGCGGCAAGGTGTTCAGCCGCCTGTCGCGCGACATCACGCTCGCAGCCAAGGATGGTGGCGGCGATCCCGACATGAACGCCCGCCTGCGCACCATCCTGCTCAAGGCGAAGGCGGAGAACATGCCGGTCGATAACATCGATCGCGCGATCAAAAAGGGCACCGGTGAGCTGCCCGGTGTCGTGTATGAGGACAACACCTACGAAGGTTACGGACCCGGTGGTGTCGCCTTCATCATCAAGTGCACCACCGACAACAAGACCCGCACCTCGCAGGACGTGCGCTCGATTCTCTCCAAGCACGGCGGCAACCTCGCCAGCAGTGGTGCGGTGGCGTTCCAGTTTTTGCACATGGGCCAGTTCCTGATCGCCAAGGATACGATCGGTGAAGATGAACTCATGGAAGCGGCCCTCGAGGCCGGCGCCGACGACGTGATCACCAGCGATGAGGGTTACGAAGTCCGCTGTGAAATTCCGGAGTTCGACCACGTCATCCATGCTCTTGACCAGGCCGGTATCAAAACCGAGAGCGCGGAAATCGCCTACATCCCCACCACGATGTCGCCCGTGACGGAGCTGGGTCTCGCTCGCTCGGTACAGAAACTTCACGACGCCCTCGATGACAACGACGACGTGCAACAGATCTTCTCCAACGAAGAACTGGCCGACGACGTCGCCGCCGCCTTGGACGAAGAAGAGTGATGTCTGTTCTAGCCGGGGGCACTCACCCCGGTCCGTCACGTTGAGCCTGCTGCCCTCGTGGGTCGGGCTTTATGTCCGATAACCCCTTGCCCCCTTACCCCAACCATGCGCATCGCCGTCATCTCCGACTCCCACGATGTTATGCCGCCGGAACTACCGGGTATGATTGCGGAGGCTGATGAGATATGGCACCTCGGTGATGTCTCGGATCCGCTTACACTCGTGGAAATCGAGCTTATCGGTTGTCCGATTCAGATCGTGGCCGGTAATTGTGATAACTGGCCCACGTGGCCCCGGGTCCGGACCTTGGAACGAGGTGGCCACGTATTTCATCTCGAGCACATCGCGCCGCTGCAACCCGTTGGCCGGGCCAAGACAATTCTGCACGGCCACACCCACATCCCCCGCGATGAGACCGACCCGATGGGGGTGCGCTGGCTCAACCCCGGCTCCGTCAGCGAACCCCGGTACCAAGGTCCTCCCAGCTTTGCCTGGCTGACCCTCAGTGATACCCC
>CAKZMS010000622.1 GCA_937128785.1 uncultured Opitutaceae bacterium
GGACTGGCCAAACTTGAGCAACTCGGAGGCGACCCAGTCGGAAGGGATTGCGGAATACGAGGGGGAGGCGAACACGCCGCTCAGAAGTAGGGCGAGGACGAAGGTTTTATGACGAAGCATGGGGTAGAGAGAGTAATCGAAGGGTGAAGGTGCACGCTAGGTAGCCTGTGCCGGGGATACGAGGGGCTGCGCGTTGATACAGTTAATCGACGGCCGTGCCTCGATGGCAGAATCACCAGAGTTCCGGTCGATTTAGCGCGTCGACGCAGGAAAACGGTTGGGCTGAATGATCAACCGAATCAGGGCATAAATGCAGCGCCTGCCATCCTTCCGGAAACTTGAGAGGGAAGGGGGGTGGAAAGGATTCCGCTGATTGGGCGGCAAAACCAAAGCGCCCATAATACCGAGGGTCGCCGTAGACTAAAACCGAAGGTATCGCCTGAACGGTGAGTTGCTGCAAACCTGCTCGCACCAGCTGGGAACCCAGCCCTTTGCCCTGACCAGCTGGTGATACCGCCAAGGGAGCGAGAATGTAGCCAAGCACCATTTGGTCTACGGCGGTGGACCAGACAGGGCTGAAAGCCACATGGCCCCATAATTCACCAGCCGAGTCGGCCACCAAGTTGAGTGTCCTTGGTTGGGATTCTCTGGTGAGCAAACGCATCGCCAGACTCGCGACTTGGTCTCGTTCGTCAGCTTCGAACGCCTGTAAATGGATCCGGCAGATGGCAGCCTGATCTGCCACGGTAGCGACCCGAATGGTCATCTCTTCCATGGCTTGAAATCTAGGATTTCCCAGAGGGGCCTGCAACCCGATTGGGTGGGCAGTGGATCTATCTCAGGCGTCTGGAGCAGCTTCCACAGTGCGTGGCAAAAAGGTTCATGAAACTACCGCAACCGGCGCACATCGTGCCCGTATTCTCATGGTTGGGAGCCAGTAGCTCGCGGGGAGAACAGGTGCACCGGTAAGTTACCACCCCGGTTTTCCCCTCAAAGTCGGCGGACGTTTTGCCATACTCGTTAAGATCACTGTAACCGGTTGCCGAATACGAGTAGGGATGGACCTTCTCCCCGCATGAAATGCAAAAGGTTAACTGGTCAGTCGAGGGGGGCATCGGTATTGGCTGATCAAATTCAGGCGAGGCAACGCCCGAGACGACAAGGCCTATTTGGTCTCATGATCTTAGACCGTTGACGATGATAAAGAGTCCCCAAAGCACGAGGATGGGGCCACTGATCCGCATGAATCGACCCCAACGTTTTCGCCAGGCCTCGGCCTGCTCTTTGTCTCGTCCAATCGAGACCAAACCGAAGCCAACCAAAGTGATATAGATCCCTCCGGCGAAAGGGATGAGTCCGTCGATGATTGCCAGCGTCATGATCGCATCATGGGCAGTGACGGGCCAAAATGGAAGCCTGCCTCACCCGACTACTTCATTTCGCCGGCTTTGGCTCGGTCGATGAACTCCTGACGTTCGGCCATTTCCTTGTCGCGGTTGTCGAAGTGCGGATCGTGCCATTTTGCGGCGACGTTGTCGGCGTTCCAATCCTCGTAGAGCGCCAGCAGCTCAGCGGCCTTGTCCGGCATGGTATCGAGGAGGTTGTGTCGCTCGTAAGGGTCGGCCCGCAGATCAAAAAGGAAGGGCTCGGGTTTGAAGATCGAATGGACGTATTTGTAATCGCCTTGGCGGACGGCGTAACCGGCGCCATCGGAAACGCGCCAGAACAGCGAACGGGCCGGCAGAGAGGTGGCGTTGCCGGCCAGCATGGCCGTGAGGTCGATGCCCTCGAGCGTGGGTTTGGCGGAGTGATCAATACCCGCCGCAGTCAGCACGGTGGGAAAGAGGTCGAGGGCGGTGATGGGCTCGTCGGTCACGACTCCACGATGAAAACGTTCTGGCCACGTGATGCTGAACGGCACGCGAATGCCGCCCTCAAAAAGCATGCCCTTGAAACCGCGGTAAGGTGCACTGCTGGCTCCTGAACGCATGGCGCCGTTGTCGCTGTAGTAGATGATCAGCGTATTATCGTAGAGGTTTTCGGCTTTGAGTTTGGCGATGACACGACCGACTCCCTCATCCAGACCCACGACCAGACCCGCGTAGGCCGCGCGGCGGCCATCCTCGATGTGCTCGGTTTTGGCCAGATACTCGGAGGTCGCATGGATCGGACCGTGCGGAGCGTTGTAGGCGAGGTAGATGAAGAAAGGGTTCTCTTTTTCGCGCTCAATGAAGTCGATGGCCTCGGTAGTGAAATCGTCCGTGAGGTAGGTGATTTCGTCCGTCGGCACGATCTCGCCGTTGCGCAGGATGCCGGAACTGGCCGGCAGGTTGGGTTTGTGGTCCCCCCAGTAGCTCATGCCGCCGCCGTGCATGCCATACCAGTAGTCGAAGCCGCGATTGTTGGGCCAGAACTTGGGGAAGTCGCCCAAGTGCCACTTGCCGATCGCCGCGGTGGCGTAGCCATGCTCCTGCAGGACCTCGGACAACATCACCTCATCGAGCGGCAGACCCGCCTCCGGATCGTCGTGACCATACGGAGTGTTGTTTTCGTGACCGAAACGGTGCTGATAGCGTCCGGCCAGCAACCCGGCGCGACTGGGGCTGCAGTAGGGGTGAGTTGCATAACCCGCGCGGAAGATGGTGCCATCGTGAGCCAGGCGGTCGAGGTGGGGGGTGGGGATGTCGGTGCCGCCGTTAAACCCCACGTCGCCGTAGCCCTGATCATCGGAGAGGATGATAATGATATTCGGTCGATCCGTCGCTTTCGCGCAGGCGGCGGTCAAGATCGCGAGAAGAATGAGGGTGAGTGGAGTTCTCATAATAATGGAGGGTTGTCGGCAGAGTAAAAATCCCAGAAGTCGAAGGGGTATTCGATGAGTTGGTCCCCTTCGTCACCATAATACCTGGCGGCCTGGCGCATTTCACGACGCAATCGGGCGAGAAGATCACTGTGTTCAGGATAGCCGGACAGATCATGGGTTTCCCAGGGGTCCTCGCTGATGTTGAACAACTGCGTAACCCGGGAGCCGCGGATCGCATCTCCGTATATCCGATCGCGACCCGGGGCACGGACGTATTCGATCAATTTGTAGTCACCTTTCCGATACGCTCGCTGGTAGTGTAGATAGGCGTGATAGGTATGATCACGAACGGCCATGGTCTTTCCCCGAATAATGGGTGCCAGACTGGACCCTTGGACGGAGGCAGGGATGGGCACTCCGGCCAGTTCACCCAGGGTGGGGTAAATATCTTGGATGTAGGCAAACCCATCGGATCGCCGGCCAATAGCCGGCAGGGCCCCTCCTGCGAAGATCAGGGGAATGTGCACGCCGTCCTCATCGTAGACGCTCTGCTTGCCCAATAGTCCGTGGTTGCCCACCGCGAGTCCACTGTCACCGGCCATCACGATGATCGTATTCTGATAGTTGCCGCTGGCTTTCAGCGCGGCGATCACCCGGCCGATTTGAGCATCAAGATGGGTAATGATGGCGTAGTAATCCGAGAGTTCCTTGCGGGCAATTTGAGGTGTGCGTGGCCATGCCGCGAGTTGTTCGTCGCGCAATACCATATGACCGTTGTCGAACGGATGCTGCGAAGCGTAAGACGGTGGAAGCACGACTTCATCTTCCGGATAGAGCGCCTTGTATTGCGCCGGGGCTTGGCGTGGGTCATGCGGCGCGTGAAATGCCAGATACATGAAGTAGGGTTCATCGCGGTTGGCTGAATTGATGAACTCGACGGCATCGTCGGCGAAGATTTCTGAGGTGTGAGGACTCAATGCCTCTGTCCCAATGGGACCGCGCTGATCGGCTGAAGTGAGGCTTCGACGAACGACCCGGCCTTGATCGCCATACTCGAGCAGGTAGGCATTTTCCCGATGATATCCCCCGGTATCGCTCCAGTCCCACAGCGGCATGCGATAGTGGTCCGTTAGGTAAGTGCCCAATCCCATCAGGCTGCTGCCGGAGTCGAATGATCGCCCGAGTGAAGCGTGGTCCTGATGCCATTTTCCGATTATATGGGTGTGGTAGC
>CAKZMS010000623.1 GCA_937128785.1 uncultured Opitutaceae bacterium
CACGGCATCGGGCTGGGACAAGGTGTCAGCCTCTTCCAACCAAGCGAGAACCTGTTCCTCCGACGGAAGAGGTTTCGCAAAGGCGGGTACTGGGTCTTCCTCGCCCTCGGCAGCTTCCTCGCCCTCTGCATCATCCGACTCGGTCGGCTCGCCCGTATCCTCTTCTACCTCTGGAAGCTTGCCCCAGAAGTCACTCGCCAGCCCTGCCAGGATGGCGCCCTCGATGGCCCGTTCAACCAGTGGAGCGGGATCCTCCGGACGCGCCTTTTCGAGAGCGTCCAATAGTTCCAAGCGACGCGGTGCGATTTCAGCATCAACCGAGAGGCGGTGCTCTCGCACGTAACCCAGCTGCAGATCGTAGACCGAATCATCAAATTTCTCCGTGGGAGTTTTCAGATCATCTCCCGGTTTTGACTCCGGATCTTGATCAATTACGTCACCGGGGGCTTCACCTATCAAGTAGGTGAGGTCGGTTTCAAAAATGTCCCGATCGTGCTCGTCTGTAAACAACAGGGATCCGGTAAGATAGTCCGGAGCGGGTTTCAGTTCGCCCAGGTCATCCGCAATGCTATTCGCCAACCAGATCTGTTCATGCCGATGGGGATACAAGCTCAGTTTCTGGCTGGGCCCACCCTCCAGCGTGTCACGGTGCTCCGCATAAACGGGTATGCTCTTGGCCGGACTCAGCGGGACATGCAGGCGGAGGGGGATGGTTTTAACGGCGGCCAAATCGACGTCCAGCGATGTGCTGTATTCCACCATCACTATCGTCTTGCCCTTCGGGAAATCGACAGGGGTATCGGGAGTCGGGTAACTGTTGTAGAGCACCTTACCGGATTCATGCACCGCCTTGATGCGGCTACCATTGGTGTAGGCATCGGACGGGTCGTGCTGGGTTCTATAGCCAAACGACGCGCTCACCGGCTCTTCGAAGTTCAGCTCATATTCCAGGCGCAGATGACGATCTTGCTCGGGATTGGCCTGCTGTGGACTCGGCGGACGTTCGTTGCGCTCATCCCCGTAAAACTCCGTGGTTTTTTTCGCCAGCCGCGTGATGACCGCATGCTCCAAGGAAGCTTTCACGCCGACATCCAAATCCGCCGTTGGTAGCAGATCCACTGAGGTGAATTGAATGCTGGGCTCCATCACCAGGGTGTTTTCATTGAGACCGACGCCCAGCCACTTCAACTCGAGATCCAAGGTGGAATCGGAATTGGTATAAAAATACTGATTGAACGCCAGTTCGGTCACTCCCCCGGGGCGAACATCCACTTCAATCAAACGTTCCTCGCCGTCTTCGAACCAAGCGACCACTTCGTCCTTGTAGGTGCTCTGCGGAGTCTTCGCGGCGGGCGTGATCACTTGCAGGAAGAAACGACGCGCCACCGGATCCTCCGCGGTGTGTTTCACTTTGATCTGCAGTTTCTGCATCCCGGCGGGCACCTGATAGAACCGACGAGCCGTCACGGCGGGACGGAGGGTGATCGAGGTCTGGTGAACCCCATCCTGGAACACGGCAG
>CAKZMS010000624.1 GCA_937128785.1 uncultured Opitutaceae bacterium
GGGTAGCCGCGACTGTTCATGAGCTCAACCGCCTCCTCGTAGCTGAGATCGATGTAATCGGCGGGTGAATCCTTTTTGTCGGCTCCGGGCCATTCCGGCCCATCGAGATTTTCGGCCAGACTGGAAAGAGCGGTGTCCACCATGATCGAGGTGGAAAACGAAGTGCGCACGGAGTCCCACTGCGCGGAGAGTTCGGAATCAGACATAGTTGATATGAATTAAAAATTAGCCGTCCAACCGATCGCCATGGCGAACGAGCTCTTGGGCGATTTTCTTGTAGTCATCGACCACCGTTTCTTCCTCCGTGCCTTCGGCAGTGGCTTTGACCAGATTGACCGGCAGGCCGAGCGTAACGGCCCTTCGCACCACCATCGCATCACGCACGTGCTGAGTGAAGAGTTTGGCCGCCGGCGCCGCTCGCTTGGCCGTGCGAAATTGATTCAGTCGCAACTGCATCCGCATGCGTGGCACATCGATATCCACCCCGGTTTTGATGGAGTTGAAGATGATTCCCTGCACCCGGGCCGGCACGCCTTGACTGGCAGTGCGGAAGCTGGCGCTGAGTTGGTGAAACTTGCTGAGTTTTTCGACCAACAGGGTAAACCCGATAAGGCTGAGGGCATCCGGATTCGACGGAACGTAAATCTCGTTCGCACTGAAGATGCCACACTGGGAGGCCCGAAGAATGTTGGGGGGGCAATCAAAGAGGATGAAATCGTAGTCGTCTTCGATCTCCGCCAACTGATCCCGAAACACGACGTAGTGTGGGCGCGCGGGATCCCCCGAGTATTCGTTTTCGAGATCAACGAGATTAAACGTCGTGGGAATCAGGTCCAACGTAGGCAGAGGAGATTCCCCCGTTTTGGTGCGCACCACATCCTTCACCAGGATGTCTTTCACCTGCTCATCTGCGGGGTTAAAAATCGAGTAAACCGAACCGCGGCCACTGGTGTTGAGCTTGTTCCAGCGATCGAGTTTGAGCAACCAGATGGAAGCATTGGATTGGGTATCAAAATCACAGATCAGAACCCGGTGCCCCATCTTGGCAAGACTCGCGGCAATGTTGACGAGAAGTGACGTCTTACCGACGCCGCCTTTGTAGTTAATGAAAGCGATTTTTCGGGCCATATGCAAAAGCCCCTTGTTTCCTGCCGGGCAGGATTGAGGGCGAAGCGAAATCGTGGTCTTCCTCTGAGGTGTCTGCCAGACTAAAAACCACTCCTTCGGGTTTAACCAAATATTTGCAACTTCATCTCGCGGCTTCGGTTATGGACTGAAATATCATCCGGACGATTGATGAATAAGAAACAACTGCTCTGCTGCCTCATCCAGAAACTCGAAAATGACCTGGAACTCCTGACTCGAGCCGCCCTTTTGGCCCGGGACGAGGCGATCGATGAGGAGAGTCGGGCCGAGAGCAAGTGGGACACCCGCGGACAGGAGGCGGCCTATCTGGCCGAGGGGCAGGCGAACCTGGCGCAGGAACTTCGTGATGCCATTCTACTGTGGCAGAATTTGACGTTGCCCGGCGAAATGGATCCTAGCCCCGCCATCGAAGTGGGTCGGGTTTTCGTGGTCGAGCAGTCTCCCACCCCTTTGCGTGGCTTGATTGGCCCCAAGGCGGGCGGGGTGGAATTTGAGTATGCGGGCGACCACTACACCGTGGTCACCCCCGG
>CAKZMS010000625.1 GCA_937128785.1 uncultured Opitutaceae bacterium
ACAAGAAATACCTCAACAGCAACGGCGGCTACAGCAACGCCTACACGAGTATGGAGCTGACCAACTATCAGTTCGAAGTGGCGCACCATGCTTTCGAGGGGGCCGTGGACCGCATGGCCCAGTTCTTCATTGCTCCACTGTTCACGGAGGAATTCACCGAGCGCGAAATGAAGGCCGTCGATTCCGAATTTGAACGTAACCTCCAGCGGGACGTGTGGCGCAACCAACAAATCCGCCGCTACCTGGCTGACCCCGACCACCCCTATAACTCCTTCAGTACCGGTAATCTGAATACACTCACCGGCATCGAGCGCCACGAGTTCATCGACTTTTTCGACCAATACTACAGCGCCAACCAAATGGGCCTCGCTCTGACCAGTTCGGCCAGCCTCGACGAGATGGAAGGCTGGGTGCGCGAATACTTTGGCCCGGTCGAAAACAAAAACGTCGACCGCATCACCTACCCCGTGCGCTTCCTCAAACCGATCGAGGCCGCCCGCGTCGCCTTCATCGAACCGGTCCAGGACATGCAGGATCTGTGGATGACCTTCAACATCCCGTCGATACGCCATCGCTACGCCGGTAAAGCCGGCGAGCTCTTGTCCTACGTGCTCGGATACGAAGGCGAAGGCAGCCTGCTTTCCGTGCTCAAGGCGGAGGGTCTCGCCACCACGGTTTACGCTTCTCCCAGCTACACAACCGACGACTTCGGCATCCTCTATACGGGAGCCTCCCTCACCCCGAAGGGGATCGAAAACTACGAGCAGGTTTTGGAACTCTTCTACGGCTACTTCGAGCTCCTGCGCAATTCCCCCTATCCGGCCCATCTGTTCTCCGAGCAGGGTTACATGGCCCGGCTGGATGAACTCTACACCGACAAAGGCGAAGGCGCCAGCCGGGCGGTGGAGCTCGCCAACGCGGCCCTGAACTTCCCCCTCGAGGACGCCGAACGGACCGCCTACATCTGGGACCAGCCTGACGAGGAGGGATACTTTGAACTCCTCGAAAACCTGCAGCCCGGCAACAAGCTCGCCCTGATCATTGGCAAGGGAGTGCCCACCGACACCCAAGAACCCTACTTCGGTGCCAGCTACAGTTATGCCGAGCGCGGTGGCGAACTCTACGATCGCCTGATCAACGCCGAACCCGACCCGCGGCTTTCCGTCCCTGCGGCCAACCCGTTCATCCCGGATGATGCCAGCCTGCTCTCCGGCCGGCCCACCCAATTGATCAACGAGCCCGGTCTGCACCTCTACTATGCTCAGGACCAGGAGTTCGAACGTCCGCGAGCCACCTACGTATTCCGGGTGCGTCAGCCCGAGTCCTTCACCGCGTTGGAGTCCGCCGTGCTCAAGAGCCTCTACATCAGTGCGGTCAATGAGATGATGAATGAAGTCACCTACGATGCGACCCTCGCCGGCCTGAACTTCAGCCTCTCCCAAAATCTGGAAGAGATTCGCTTGTCCGTCGATGGCTACGGCCAGTCTGCGAGCAAACTGCTCGATTACATCGTCACTCAACTGCCCAAACTCGATCTGCCGGAAGCACGCTTCCAGGCCCTGATGGACCTGCAACTACGCAGCCTCTCCAGCTTCGATCGCCAGGAAGCCTATCAGCAGGCCCTCGAGTTCCTCCGCAAGGACGGCAACAACACTTACTACACTCCGCAGGAAGTGCTCTCGGTTGCCTCAACGGTGACCTACGAAGACGTCCGTCGCTTTGGCGAAACCCTCTTCGAAACCGGATCTATCGAAGCCGTCATTTACGGCAACGTCACCGCGGAGCAAGCCATCGCTACCGCACGTTCGGTGCAGGACAAACTCGGCACCCAAATGGTAGACGGCACCGAGCTGTTTGATCTTGAAGGCCGGGCACCTGCCCCCGGTGAGGATCGCGTGATACGGACCAAGCTGATCGTCAACAATTCCACCTACTGGCAGGAATACATCATCGGCGAAACCCAACCCGATTTACAGGCCGCCGCCCTGGTGCTGCGCAACTTCATCTCCGCGCCCTATTCCACAGAACTGCGGACCCAACAGCAGCTCGGCTACATCGTCCAGGGGTATACCACGCGTCGCGAAAATCTGCTGCATGGCGGATTCATCATTCAATCAGCCGACTACACCCCGGATGAACTCCGCGAGCGTTCCGAAGCCTTCCTCGCCACCCTGCCCGAGCTATGGTCGGCGGTCGGCGACGACGAGTTCCGCACCCTGGTGGAAGCGGCCAAGGCTGAAGTGGCAGAAAAGGACAAGTCCATCGCCGAGCGCGCGAGCACCTACTTCAATCGTGCCTTCGAATACGATGAGGATTGGAACCGCCAAAAGAACCTCCTCGCCGCCTTGGATGAACTGACCGCTGCCGACATGGCTCAAGTCGTCGCGGACATGGTC
>CAKZMS010000626.1 GCA_937128785.1 uncultured Opitutaceae bacterium
CTTTGTTCCTGTTTGCCCGCTGGTGAAACCGGCGCGGGAGTTCCGCCGGTAGCGACCGCAGCGTCCGGGCGGTTTCCCCGAATCGAAGTGGTCAACGTGTTTGAACCACCGGGGGAAGCGAATGTGCGTTCCTCTTTTCAACTGGGCGAGGGGGTCGGTCTGATCGGCACCGAGGAAACGGGAGACATCTACAAAACCGAGGACGATGGCATGACCTGGCGCAAGGTATGGGATGGGGGCGACGTCTGGGATATTCAGGACGTGCGCAATTATGTGCGGGCGCAGGACGGGCACCTTTACATCACGACTTCGGAGCCGCGTCCGGCTTTGGTTGCCCGATCCACGGATGAAGGTGAATCCTGGCAGGTCGTGGCGCGGACCGAGGCGAGCCGCACCGTCGGTTTGGTTGAGTTGGACAGTGGAACGATGTTGGTGGGATTGCGGCGCTCGGAGAATGACCGGACCAGCATTGTGCGATCGGAGGACCGGTTTGCTTCGTTTGATTGGATCAAGGTCTCGGCGGATGGACCGCGTCAAAACGTGACCTGCTTTGGCTATTGGGGGGGGGATGATATCTGGGCGGGCGTCGGTTACGAAGGGTCGGGCAAAGTATTTTACTCACGGGACGAAGGGCGCACCTGGACCCAACAGGCCGACTTTCCGGAAGCCCGGGATTTGATGGGTTTTTTCCGTGATGAAGAGCGCATCTACGTGATGGCTTCGGGCGTCTCGACGCTCTTCGCGAGTGCGGACCGCGGCGAGACCTGGACGACCGCTCAGCAGTTCTGGCCAAAGGGTTTTCTGGGACAGTGTCTTCCTGTCGAACGAAATGGAAAAAATTACTGGGCGATTACCGCCACGGATCAAAGGACCAAACCCTACCGGCATGTGGTGTTGATTTCGGATGACCCGGCGGGGGAGTGGTTCGAGTGGATCGAGTTGGCTCAGGACCAGTCCGGGGGAGCCAGCAATCTCGCGCGCCTCTCGGCGGATACCCTGATCGTGGGGACCGGCAATCATTCCGCGCAAGGCAAGGCCTACACCCTCAAGCTGTCGGACTAGGAGCCGGTGAGTTGACGGGGGAGCGGACGTAGCCTTCGCTTCCCACAATGATGAAAGTATTTGTAGAGAGCATGGAGCAGTGGCTGCTGGCGCAGGGCATGCCGGAAGCCTGGTCCAATGGATTTTCGATCGGGATCGGACTTACCGTGCTCACGGTGTTGGCCTGGGCCACCAACCTGATCGCGAAGCGAATCATCCTGCGGCTGGTGCAGGCAGCGGTGAAGCGCAGCAAGATCGAATGGGACGATGTCCTGGTGGATACGGGTGTCTTCACCCGGTTGTCCCATCTGGCTCCGGCTCTGGTGATCAATACGTTCGCCCCAGGGGTGCTGGGGCGCTCCGATGTGGTGCTGGCCGGCGTCAATGATGCGGTGAGTCTCTATCTGATCTGCATCTGGCTGGGAGTGCTCTTTGCCGTGCTCAATGCCGTGCAGTTGATCGCGCAGCACAAGTCCCGCACCAAAGGCGTGCCGGTCAAAGGCTTCATCCAGGCGGTCAAACTGGTAGCGGTTGTAGTATCCCTAATTCTGATACTGGCGATCCTGCTCGATAAGTCCCCGCTTTACCTCTTCTCCGGCCTCGGGGCGTTGACCGCCGTGCTCATGTTCGTGTTCAAGGATGCGATCCTGGGATTTGTCGCGGGTATCCAGATTTCGGCCAATCAGATGGTGCGGGTGGGTGACTGGATCGAAATGCCCTCGGCGAGCACCGACGGGGATGTGATCGATGTATCGCTCACCACGGTGAAGGTGCAAAATTGGGATAAGACGATTTCTACCATCCCGACCTACGACCTGATTTCGAAGTCGTTCCGCAACTGGCGCGGCATGTCGGACTCGGGAGGACGGCGGATTAAACGTTCCCTTTATTTTGATGTGACTTCGATCGGGTTTGCCGACGAATCGCAATTGGAAGCGTGGTCAAAGATTGGCCACGTGCGGGATCACCTCGCCGCGAAGCAGGTCGAGATTGCCGAAGACCATGAGAAGCTGGG
>CAKZMS010000627.1 GCA_937128785.1 uncultured Opitutaceae bacterium
GGCCGAGATCTATGACACTGATTTCCCGACCAGTGCCACGGGCCCCCGCCTGACCAACGTTTCCGCTCGTTCCCAAGTAGGAACCGGTGCCGAGGTGTTGGTCGCCGGTTTTGTGATCGGGGGAAATGGCACCAAATCACTGCTAATTCGGGGCGTTGGGCCTACCTGGGCTGATTTCGGCGTCAGTGGGGTTCTGACCGACCCTCAACTCGTCCTCTTCCGCTCGGAGTCGGGCACCGCCACGCAGATCGGCAGCAACGACGATTGGGACAGCACCACCATTTCCGCCGTGGCCGATCGGGTGGGGGCGTTCGCCATTCCGGCCGGCCGCAATGATGCCGCTCTGCTGGTCGACCTCGCTCCCGGCGTCTACACGGTCCAAATGTCCGGCGTAGGCGACGGCACCGGAGTCGGCTTGATCGAAGTCTACGATGCCGACTGAGCCCATCCTGCAGGTCGCTGACCTCACCCTGCGGCGGGGACGTAAAATCCTGCTCCGCAACCTCAATTGGACGGTCCAGCCCGGCGAACATTGGGTCATCATGGGGCCCAACGGCTGTGGCAAAACCTCCCTGCTCCGCAGCTTGGTCGGATTCCTCACGCCCACGTCTGGTGACATCCATCTGATGGGTATGACCTACGGGAAGACCGACTGGCGTGAAGTGCGCCGGGCGATCGCGTTGGTTTCATCGTCGCTGCAGCCCCACATCCCCGGCGGAGAACCCGCCGTCGAAACCGTCATCAGTGGCATCTATGACCAACTCGATTTCTGGGGCGATGCAACCCCAGCCGATCATCGACGCGCCCGCAAACTCCTCCGCCAACTTGGCGCCGCTGAAGTCATCGATCGCGAATGGGCTTACCTTTCCCAAGGCGAACGCCAACGCGTGCTGATCGCCCGAGCCCTCGCCGCCGATCCGGACATTCTCATTCTCGATGAACCCTGCGCCGGACTCGATCCGGTTGCGCGGGCCGATTTTCTCAAATCGATGGAAGGCATGGTGCGTGCGTGCAAGGGACCGGTCGTCGTTCTGGTCACACACCACGTGGAGGAAATCACCCCGTCTTTCGATCAATTGCTGCTGCTTTCTCGAGGGCGGGTTACCGCATCCGGCACCATCAACCAGACCCTCAATTCCAAAGCCCTGTCCCATGCCTTCGGTCGCGACTTAACGGTCCGACGTCGCACCGGAAACTGGCAGCTAAAACTCAACTAGCCCGCTCCCGCCAAGCGGAGCACATCACCGGGCTTCAAAGGCAAAGAGCGCACGTCGGCCAAGGCCCTGAGCGTGTTATAAAAAAGGCGGCCATCCCGCACGATTGCCAGCGCTCGCTCCGCGGTCTGCACCTGGGCCAACGCCCCGCCTCCGTAGACATTGAGGCCCGCCCGCCAGGGCACTCGGACTACCGACCCATTGGAAAAATCAACAAATGTGATCATGCCCGCCCGGGACATGCGCGAGAGGTTTTCAATGGTCTGAGCGGACAACTCGCCCGTAGCCCGCACGCTCGCACTGGTCACCCGACTGGCGGCGTCCGAGCCCGAAACAACCACGCGCCCGGAACCACGGACTCCACTCACCGCTACTCTCCCGGAGGTGTTGATCGTGGCGGAGCCCACCGAGCTCGTCGCTCGCACCGTGCCTCCCGCTAGGGATCCCGCACCCCGCACACTGCTACTCGTCACCGAACTGCCGGCACTCATCGTGGCGGTCGAAACTTGGGAAGCGGTGCCCATGCCTGAAACCGCCACCCGACCTGTCGAGCTCACGGCTGAAGCGGTGGTCGACCCCACGACGCCCGCGGTCGATGCCGCCGCTTTACTCGATGATACCACCAGATCCGTCGCGGCACCAACCGGCGATGCTACGGCCTTGGCTCCCCGCCACAGGGCACAACCGACGAGGGACTGCGCCATCGCCATCGCCACCAATCCGCGCAGCCATCGGGATCGGACCGCGACACGGGCGGTTGTGATCAAAACACCCAAAAGGAAACCCTCACTCCAGCACTCTCGAGCCTGCGATAGTAGTCCGCCAAATCGGTCATGTATCCATTGCGATACCACAGTTCCACGGGAAATCCGTAGAGGGTCGCTCCCACCTCCACTTCCAACGTGTTGAAATCAAACGGTCGGCCGATGCCGGTCAGCCACGTCACCGCGCCCCGCCCGCTCAAACCCCACAGCTGCTCGGCCACGGTTTCCTCATTGCCAAAGTAGGTAAAATCAAAGCGTACCTCGATACCATCCACGGCATCCCGGGGTTTTCCCTCGGGATCCAATTCCCAGGAATAATACTCCTCCGCCATCCCCTGCATGATGCCATCGTCCAAGTAATGGCTCAATTTAACCTGCAATCGATGGCTCTCCGCCAGATCACCCCACAGGCTGCCGCGCCAACTGTAGTTGAGCCCCACATAGTCCCATCCGCGGCTGATCTCGTCCCGCGCCTCGTTGAAACTGCGATGCAGCTTGCTCACCTCCACAAAAGTCGGTCCGTCGGAGATCCACTGGCCGTTGGATTCGTGACCATACAAGACTTCGATGTAGCGATCCGGCATGGCCAGCGACGCGTCGTCCATGTTGGTCAGCCACTTGCGCATGCTGAATACCGGATTGAAGCGTTTGCCGACCACTGGAGAGGACTCCCGCGTTCCGATATACTGCCCCGCCCGACCCGTGAAGGCGAAGTAGGGATAGATATCGAGTGAATCGATTCCCAAACCCGCGCGCTCATCCACTGGCCGATCCGGATACACGTTATGCAGGAATGGCAGCATCATGGAGATCGAAAAGTCCATGAAGCTCTCGTCGTCCTCCTGGAAAGTGTAACCCACATACGTCGGTTCGTAGGCTCGGACCAAACCGCGGGTCCAGATCGTCTGCTTGTCCGGTGAGGGACGCGCCGTGCTCGGATTATAAGCAGTCTCGGCCTGGGTTGCGATCGGCGGCGCCGAATCCACCGGCACCGGCGAAGCGTCCACCACGACGGACTCACTTTCACCCGTGGTCATGAGATCCATCGGCGGCAGCGACGGCCGACTAAAACAGGTCAGGCAGAGCACTGCTCCCAATCCACCGATGCCAAGTCTACGTGCGACCATCATGTCTCGAAGATCGCCGCCCCGTTGCTCACGTCAAACGTGTATCCATGTTCTCAATTCCCCGGCGGCTTGAACAAACCACCCAGCGCGTTGAGACTTTTGAGCGGCTTGGATTTCTTTTTTCCTTCCGCCGGAGCGATCGCGATGGGTTTCGGCTTTGCCGACTTCGAGGAGGCGGCCGGCGCAGCGAGGACCTGACCAGGTCGACAGGCTTCGGCGGCGCGCTGGAGTTTCTTGATGGATACCGGTTCAGCCGTGCCCAGTCGCTGGGCCCACAGGCTCACGCGATACTCTTCGATCAACCATCGAAGTTGTTCTGCCGCCCCAGTCGCTGGAGCGGAGGCCAGCGTCTGAACAAATGGCGCCACGGCAGCCTGGCGTTCTTCATCTTTGGCTGGCTGCTGTCGCCAGCGCTCTGCACGTTGTCGGCGCGCCTGCAGATAGCGCTCAACATGAACCAGGCGAGCGGGGGAAATCCGTCGCAGGAAACCCACCCCGACCAATCCATCCAAATCATCCGCCAAACCGGGATAAGGCGTCGGGTGCACCATCAGTTCCTGTCGTAGGCTTAACACCGTCTCCAGGCGATCGACCAGATCTGGAATGCTGCTTCGCGCCTCTCGCTTG
>CAKZMS010000628.1 GCA_937128785.1 uncultured Opitutaceae bacterium
GATCAACTGGCCCCGGGCTACAAGGATGTGCGCCCCGGCTTCGACTACATGGTCCTCGAAGGCCTCAACGTGAATCCGGACGCCGCGCGCACCTTCATTAAGGAAGCCAAACCCACCTACCTCGCGTTCGAACAGTGGATTCGCGACCAGCCGGACGTAGCTCTGCCAGCGGCGAACATCGCGCGCGCGAACCGGGGGGTAGAGAACCGCAAAAAATCCGATTCGTCTCGCCACAAAATCCTCCAGTCAGTGGGCCTGACCGACGACGGTTCGATCACCGACTCCATTCTGCTGAACGCCCTAGACGACTGGCACACGGTGCACCGCGACCTTACCGCGCCTGCAGTCGACTCCTGACGGCAGGTTGGTCGGCTGAATGCCTGCCTCATCCCGCCTGCTTCGCCGGAAGTGCCTGCGGACCTGGTTCCGGCTGCTGCGGAGTCCCCATTCCACTGCTATTTTTACAGGAGCGAACAGAGGAAAGCAGAGCCGTCAGCCTGCTTCTTTTTCACAGAAGAAAACGAAGGAAACAAAGCACCCCGAAAATACTGCGGTGCGTCAGCCCTTTGTTCTCTTCGTTACCTTCTGTAATAACTCCAACGGTGGAGTGGCTCTGCTTCTCTCCGCTCCCTCCTGTGAAAAGTAACCCTGCCTCACCGCTACGCGAACAGCGCGTCAACGGATTTACCGTGGCCATCCGGGGTCACGTAGAACGGACGGCGCTCAATGTCGTAACCATGATTGGGCGGTATGCCCATCGTGCGATAAATCGAAGCGTGTAGGTCGGTGATCGTCATCGGATCGGCGATGGTTTTGCAGGGGCGCTCATCGGCAGTGACGCCGTGCACGTGGCCTTGCTTCACGCCACCGCCAAACAGCAACACACTGCCCGCGGCGGTGAAGTGGCGGTGCATGCCGTAGAATTTGGAATCATTGATGACGTCCGGCACTTCGACCTGATCGGTCACCGCTGCGTCAGGCTTGCCCTCGACCATCATGTCGCGACTGAACTCGCTCGCCACGACCACCAGGGTGCGATCGAGCAATCCGCGTTCTTCCAGATCGCGCACGAGTTGGGCGATCGGCGCATCGATCATGCGCTTCATGCCCACCAAGCGACTGTGCCCATTTTCGTGGGTGTCCCAATTGAAGAACGGAATATATTCCGTGGTCACTTCGATGAACCGGGCTCCCGATTCACACAGTCGCCGGGCCAACAAACAGCCCAGACCGAACCGCCCAATCATGCTCTCCTCGTATTTGCCTCCCATCCGATCGCGTGGCGCATCGAAACGCATGCCGGTCGTGTAGTCCGGGTAATACTTGCGGGTGTTGGCTTCGGGCTCGAGCGACAGGTCAAAGGCTTTCGCCGAAGGTGAGTTCAGTAGACGGTGGGCGTTGTCCATCGCCCGCAAGAGGGACTCTTTCTGATAGTCACTACCGGCCTCGCCAATCGGACTCTCGGCCAACAACTGCCGATACAATTTTTCCCGGTTGGTGAATCGACCGGGACTCATGCCCTCCGGCGGTCGCACGGCATCCGCCGCGTCCTCGGGAAAGGCAACATTGAACGGACCATACTCACTGCCCAGGAAACCCGCGGTAGTGAAGGCTTTCAGCTCCTCGCCTTCGCCGAGGTTGAAACGCTGACCGATGTTGATGAACGCCGGCATGGCCGGATCGGCGGCGCCGCGCGTGCGGGCGATCCACGCGCCGATGTGCGGCGCCGCCACGGTCTGCGGCGGCACGTAACCGGTGTGCCAGTTGAACTGGTGGCGGGAGTGGAGGATGAACCCGAGATCCGACGCCTGCATGCCCCGGATCAAGGTGCCGCGATCCATCACGCTCGCGAGGTTCTCCAGTCCCGCGGAAAAGCGCACGCCATCGACGGCGGTGGGGATCGACGGGAAGGTGCTCAACACCTCATCCGGATTCAGGCCATCACGGTAAGGCGTGTAACGCTTCGGATCAAAGGTCTCGGTGTGGGCCATGCCGCCCGCCATCCACAGCACGATCACGCGGTCGGCGGTGGGGGCGATGTCGCCCAGGCTGGAGTCGAGCGCCCAGGAGCGCGGCGCGCCCGCCGCCAGCGCCGCCAACGTGGCGGTCGACGCCTTTTTCAAAAAATCGCGACGGGTGTCGTGTTGCGGTTGAGCCCGGTGAAAAGCCCGTTCGGCCAAGAATCGGTGGAGGTTCATATCAACAGCGGGGTCAGTAGATAAGTTGAAATTCAGGAAGGGCAGTCAGGGCCCACAGCAGGTCTTGCACTCCCGCCGGATCGGCAGGCGTGCCCACCAGTTGCGACGCGAGCGCGAGTTCCGAAGCCGCCGGGGGCCGGCTCAAGGTGTGCTGATAGAGCCGCTCAACGAGGGCTTCGCTCGAAGTATCGGAACGCGTAAGGATGGAATCCGCCGCATCGGCCAACAGTCGCGCCAGGGTCTCGCCGTTGGTGAGTTCCAAGGCCTGCAGGGTCGTGGCCTCCTCTTGGCGCGCGGTGACGGTCTGTTCGCGGTTGGGACGGCCTAGCGCCACCATCAACGGATCCGCCGCCACCAACGAAGCCCGAGCGACTGGCATGTCGTCCGCCGGCGCGGCGGCCAGTTCCATGAAGTGGTCACCAACTCGCCAAGGAGCCAAGTCCACACCACCCAATTCGACGGCCATGTGCCCCGCCCTGCCCTCCATCGTCGCAACCCACTTTTCATCGGACACCAAGTCATGGTTACCCTCGGCCGTGCGCACCTTGGCGTAGAGAATCACGCCGGCCGGATTGTAAGTCTCGGGCGGCGTGGGGGGCAGTTCGGTCTGACCCGGGCGCAGTCGGATCGGTGTTCCGTCCGGATAAAAATTGGTGCCGCGCACCGTCAGATGATTAGCCCCGACCGTGAGGTGTTTTCTGAGATCGTAAGTTTGCACGCCGGTGCTGGATCGCTTGGAAACCGAGGCTACCCGCTGCGAGTTCACCACTACCGTGTAGCCGTTGTCGGCGGCGATGGTCAGCACGGCCTCAACCGGCTCCGCATCGAGAAACAGCGTGCGATCGAAACGCACATTCTCCGGCCGCGCGCCTTCCATGGCATCGGCGGTCGTCCAAATCCATTGGGGCTCCAGCGCGAGTTGATCGGCCAGCCCCGAGGCCAGGGCCGCGTTGCGATTCACTCGGGAGGTGTTTCGCGGATACGGCAGATCCGCCACCGTGCGGATGGCGTCTGAGAACTGCTCCGCACTCAGGCGCCGCACCTCCGGACCGCGGAAGACGTAGGCGTCCTCGGCGACCGGCTCCAAGTTCACCGGGAGCTGGTAGGCCCGTGACGTGAAGATGCGTTCCAACGTGTGCTTCAGGTCAAAGTCGTGCGCCACGAGGTCCTCGGCCAACCAATCCATCAACTCCGGCGACCAGGCCGGACGATCCATCTCATCGATGGGCTCGACCAAGCCGCGGCCGAAGAACCGATGCCAATACCGATTCACGATGGTGCGCGGCAGCCGCCCGTTGGCGCGACCGGTGATGATCTCAGCCAATTGGCGGCGGCGCATCTCCGGACTCGAGTCTGCGTCGAGTTCACCGATTTCCTCGTAAAGAAACTTCACCCGGCTCATGTCGCCGGTGGGCTTGTCGCACTCGGCGATTTCGAGCGGTCCGTCCGCGTAGACACTCGCCATGCCGTAAGAGTCCGCGAGCGTGTAGTCGTCGATGAAACTGTCGTGACATGAGGCGCACTTGAGGTTCACGCCGAGAAACACGTGTGCCACTCCTTGGGCGGCCTGCA
The DNA here is from genome assembly GCA_937128785.1 of uncultured Opitutaceae bacterium. Taxonomy (GTDB): domain Bacteria; phylum Verrucomicrobiota; class Verrucomicrobiia; order Opitutales; family Opitutaceae; genus Actomonas. The sequence continues at coordinate 3,771 of CAKZMS010000628.1, forward strand.
TCGGTGGGAGCATGCTGGCGTTGACGGTGCCCCGCCAAGAGATGCCCTTGGTGAACCCTTCCGCCGCCATGCCGGGATTCACCAACTCCGCCACAAACTCATCGTAGGCCATGTTGCGCGCCAGAGCCGCATAGAGCCAGTCGGTGATCGGCTTGCGCCCGCCGTCGATGTAACCCACCCCGCGATAGTCGTTGCGCAGAAGATCGTTCCAGAACGTCAGCCAGTGCTCGGCGTAGGCCTGTCGATCGGCCAAGAGTTCGCGCACCAAACGCACGCGCTTGTCCGGCGCATCATCGGCCAGGAATTGAGCGAGTCTATCGGGCGGCGGCAACAGCCCCACCGCGTCCAGCCAAACCCGGCGGGCGAAGGTTCGGTCGTCAACGGGCTGGGGCCAAGCCACGCCATCGGCGTCGAAGGTGGCATCGACGAAGCCATCGATCGGATTGTCGAAATCCGCCGGGACATCGATCTCCTTGAGCTCGACCGGCGAGAGGTTCGAACGCTCGACTTCGAAAAACGTAATCTCCTCCGGCCAGACCATGCCTTGATCGATCCACGCCCGAAATACGGCCACTTCCTCGCGCGTGAGTTTCTTGCCCTTCTCGGGCATGACGATGTCGGGCTTGAGCCCGGAGACCATGGCGATGACCAGGCTTTCGGCGCTGTTCCCCATGATGGCCGGATCACCGTTGTCGCCGCCGAAGATGAAATCATCACGGGTTTCCAAACTGAACACGCCCTTGGATTTTCCGTGGGCATGACACTGCGTGCAGCTCTCCTCAAAGATCGGTTGGATATCGCGGGCGAAGTCCACCGTGAAGGGAGCGGGCTCCGGCAAAAGCGCCTGTTGCTCCGGCGAAAGGGGGGAGTAGTCCTTGGCGTATACGGGTAAGGCCAACACCAGCAATCCAAGTCGGAGGTGATGACCCACACGAAGTGATGGGCAGGGGTAATTCATCAGACGGGTCAAAGCCCACGTGAAATAGAGGCGGAGCTCGATAAAAAACCGGCCGACAAATGCGCTTTCGGATGAAGGAAAGACGCTGTCGGGCGTAAAGCCCGACCCACATTTCCAGGTTCGCTGCTTTGCCCCGTGGGTCGGGCTTTACGCCCGACAGAATCACGTCACTCCGCCGGCGGCAGCGTGATCGACCGCAGTCGCCATCCGGTCGAAAAGAACATCTGGTCGCCGACGATCGGACCCACGATGTCGATCGAGTTGGGTGACTTCGAGGTGATCCACACGCCGCGGCGAGGTTCGGCTTCATCGCGTTGCCAGACCAACTCGGTCTTAGTCGTGCCGGGTAGTATCCGGAAAATTGCGTAAGCGGTTGCCCCGTAGACGTGACCAGTGGGGGCGACGCGCAGCGAATGATGTCCGTGCCACGACAAGTCGCCGAATTCTTCCGGTAACCAGGACAGGGATTTGAGTTCACGTTTCGCCGGATCGATCAGCGCCAAACGGGGTCGAATCGGCGGCGCACCCGCGGTGAGCAGATGGTCGCCCCGGCCGATGAGCGCATACACCAATCCCTCTCCGGCCGGGGCGAGCGAAGTCACATCCGCCATGTCTTCGATCCCGAGATCGCCCCACCAGGCCAGTTCATCGGATACCGGATCCCACAACGCCCAACCCGCATCCAAGCGCTGCACATCCGCGCCCGTGCCGACCTCGATGCTGAGGCCCACGAGCAGTTCATCGAGGTCGTCCAGCCACAGGAGTGAGGTGGGCGACATATCGGGCACAATGGCTCGGTGTGATTTCGATTCGCCGGTCGCCGGATCATACCAGGCCAGCGTGCCGCCGACCAAACCGTAGTCCGGGCCCGAGCCCATCCAAAGGCGACCGTCGGGTGACGCGACCAGAGCGTTGGGCCGAATACCGACTTCATCAAACCGCCCCAGATCGCGCGGGTTGTCGCCCTCCTCCTGGCCGAAGCGAATCCGTTGCTTTGGATCGTAAACCGAGAGCCGGCTATGCGGGTAGGAGGCGAGGTAAATTTTGTCGCCAATCGTCGCGGCCGAATAGGCTTGGCCACCGGCGAGACTGAACTGGCCGAGGTCCTCAATCACGCTGCCATCCGTCGACGCGCGATAGAGCCGGTTGGGCAAATAGCTCGAGCCGTAAAGAAACCCATCCGGACCCTCCTCGATAACATGGACATTCGAACCCCCACCCTCCCAGTCCATCGTCAAGCGACGGGTCGGGATTTTGGGATCCTCGTTCGTGAGGAGAAGTTCCCGCGGTGCGCCTGAGCGGTAATTGACCAAGTCCACCGACCAACCTCCCGGCATGACGTAAGGCGCTTGATAGCCGTGCTCGCCGGCAGCGTGCACGCCGGGCATGCGAGCCGGGAGGCGTTTGACCGGTTCAGCGGAAAGACCGCGGAGCCGGAACTTACCGGTATGACTGCTGGCATAGAGCCGGCGATCGGCACCTTTGAAAAACTCGAGGTGCTGCGACTTGTCCGTCTTGTCGGTGACTTCGATGCCCACCTCGCGCGAGTCGCCCGTGAGCGGGTCGATCACCACCAGATGCGGCCGCACCACCCGCACGAGTGCCGCCACGGTTCCGTCATCACCAACAAGCGGATACAAGTAGTTTTCGTCTTCATTGACGCTACCTAAATAAGTGAACTCACCGGAGTCCGGTTCGTATTTGATCAGCTCCGCTTTCGGGTAGGTGCCGATCCAGAGCGTGCCGTCCGGAGCCTCGGCAATGCCCGTCGGAAACGTCGCCCCTTCGCCAAGCGAGCCGAGGATCTCGACGCCGCGTTCCGGGTGCGCCGGGTCGAAGCGATGCAGGCGCGCGTCCCACGCCGAGCCGATGTAAAGGATTCCGGTGACCGGGCTGCGGTAAGTCGCGGTAGAGAACGTCGACTCCTTGGCCGTCGAGACGGGAAACTGCGCGACCATGCCCGTCTCGAGATCCACATCGAGCACGAAGAACCCGCCGTTGTTCTGACTCATGGTCACGCG
>CAKZMS010000629.1 GCA_937128785.1 uncultured Opitutaceae bacterium
CCGGTGTGCACCGCCTCTACGAACTGGCCGAAAAGGGTCAGTTGCTCGTTCCTTCGATCAACGTGAACGACTCCGTCACCAAGTCGAAGTTCGATAACCTTTACGGCTGCCGCGAGTCCCTCGCCGATGGTCTGAAGCGCGCGACTGACGTCATGATTGCCGGCAAGGTCGCCTGTGTTTGCGGCTACGGCGACGTGGGTAAGGGTTGCGCCCATTCCCTCAAGAGCTTCGGTGCCCGCGTCATCGTGACGGAGATCGATCCGATCAATGCGCTGCAGGCCGCCATGGAAGGCTTTGAGGTGAACACCATCGAGAGCACGCTCGGGGTCGCCGATCTCTATGTCACCACCACGGGCAACAAGGACATCATCACCGCCGACCACCTCCGCGGGATGAAGGATCAAGCCATTGTCTGTAACATCGGTCACTTCGACAATGAGATCCAAGTCGCCAAGATGCAGCAGGAGGACGGTGTTACTCGCACTGAGATCAAGCCGCAGTATGACAAGTATACCTACGCCGACGGAAAGAGCATCTACCTCTTGGCCGAAGGACGTCTGGTCAATCTTGGTTGTGCCACCGGTCACCCCTCGTTCGTGATGTCCGCTTCGTTCACCAACCAAGTGCTCGCGCAGTTGGATCTCTGGGAGAACCGCGACACCTACACGCCGAGCGTCATGCGTCTGCCCAAGCACCTCGACGAAGAAGTAGCCCGCCTGCATCTCGATCGTATCGGTGCCAAGCTCACCGTGCTGTCGAAGGAGCAAGCCGACTACATCGGTGTGCCGGTCGAAGGCCCCTACAAGCCCGACCACTACCGCTACTAAGCGATCAGTCGCTCGAAATTTTCAGGCCGGCACCCCGATGGGTGTCGGCCTTTTTTGAGTGGCGATGGTAGGGGGGCACATTCCTGGTCGGTTTTGCCGGTTAAGCCGGTTCTGGGAGACGTGGAAGGCGTTCTTTCGTACCGGCGAGCTATCGGGTAGGCGGAAGGCAGGTTTATTGGCCCGGAAGCACTCCATCTCTTGACGCGGTGGGCGGCATGGAAAACTTTCGTGAACCTTTTTCGCCGGCCAAGCGTCTCAAGGCCCTGTTGCCCATGTATTTTGCTGTAATTGATATCATCTCCGGTGCGGACATCCTGATCTACCCGCTGGGGCTTTGCTCACTGGCGATGGTCTTTATCCTCTGCGAACGGGCCTACGCACTCCGTAGAGACGCCATCATGCCGCCCGATTTGGTGGAAGCGGTGGTCGACGGACGTCCGATTACCGGGGGGCAGGAGTCCGTATTGGCCCGAATTATTGAATTTTCCGAACGCCACCCGGGTGATGAGGATGCGGTGAAGGCGTTTGCGCGTCTGGAGGTTAACCGCATGGAGCGGGGGATACCGTATCTGGATATCATCTATGCGGCGGCCCCACTCATCGGTCTGACCGGCACGGTTTGGTCCTTGTTGCGGGTGTTTTCCTCCATTTCGGGTGAAACGGGTCTGCCTGATCCGGTGGCCTTCACCAGTGGCGTCGCTCTGGCGCTGTCCGCCACGCTTCTTGGTCTCACGATCGCCATTCCGGCGCTGGTGGGCGGAGGCTACATGCAGCGCCGGGTGGAGAATTATGCCGCCCAACTGGATGTGATTTTGGAACGGATATTGGGCCGAACGGAATCGGACGAAGAATCCTCCTCATGAGTGGTCTCTACCAAAAACGCAGAAAACGGCCGGAGATGAACCTCCTGCCGTTGATCGATGTTTTGGTGATGCTGATTTTCTTCGCCTTTGTGACGATGCAGTTTCGCTCGGCGTCGACGCTTAACATCACGCTGCCGAAGGTGGAAACGGCGGGTAAGAATGAGTTCAAAGGCACCGTCACCATCGCCGTGGACAACGAAGGGGTCATTTCCTTCAACGGACAGGTTGTCACGGAGGAGGAAATCGAGGATCTCCTGATCAAAGTAAAAGAGATTGATCGCGACATCCCGGTGCTCATTGCGGCTGACGAATCTACGCCGCTGAAAACCGTGGCTTTTCTCATGGATGCCTGCCGCAAGACCGGCCTGAACAAATTCAGTTTGCAAAGCCGCTAGTCCTACCGAGCAGGGGCTAGAGCTGGGAATCGATGGGCAACCATTTGAGAATGCCGACCAACGCCTTCTGGAAGGTGGTGGCGTAGGGCTCCTGCTCCATCACCACCTCGGGGCCCCCGGCACCGCCTACCCACTGCATGTTTTGGGTGCCATCAG
>CAKZMS010000630.1 GCA_937128785.1 uncultured Opitutaceae bacterium
TTCCCACATCGTCCGGATTGCTGCCGGCACCGGTCGGGTTCTGGGTCAGATCGTCGGGATAGGGATTTGTCGTCGAATAGGCGACCGGACCAAATTGCCAGACGACAAACGCCATGATCGCCGCGCTGGTGGCGTTGGTTGCCCTTTTGGGTGGCGGGGTCAATTGGTGGTTTACGGTTGAACAGCCGCGTCGGGACGCGCGTGCAGTCGTGGCGTTGAAGGAGGCGATGGAAGAGGAGGCCCGGATTGAGGCCGAATCGCGCCAGAATCTATTGTCCCAAGGCATTGATCCGGATACCGGCGGGGCCTTGCAGGCCAGCACCGTCCGTCCCATGTGGATTCCGGATCTTGCCGGGCTACATTTGGTGCCGATTCCGGCCGGGGAGTTCACGATGGGATCTGTGGGTACGGTCGCTTACTGGTCCGACGAAAAGCAGCCGGGGGACGAGGAAGGTCGCGATCGGGATGAAGGCCCGCAAACCACCGTGGTGATCTCCGAGCCTTACCTCCTGGGCCAGTCCGAGGTCACCAACGCCCAGTGGCTGACCCTGATGCGCGACAAAATGTCGGCCGCGGCCATTGCCGAGGCCGAATCGAATCCCGACCATCCTGCGGTGATGCTAACATGGGACGAGGCGATGGAATTCGGAGAACGCTTGACCCTGCGGGAATGGGAGGCAGGGCGACTGCCCGACGGTCTGGTTTACACGCTACCCACAGAGGCCCAGTGGGAATACGCCTGTCGGGCGGGCACCACAACGCCCTACGCGGGTGATATGCCCACCATGGCATGGTTTGAGGCAAATAGCGAAGGGCGGTCTCACCCGGTCATGCAGAGACAACCCAACGCCTGGGGCCTGTACGATATGCACGGCAACGTGTGGGAGCGGGTGTGGGACAATTACGGCAATTATCCCGGTGGAACGGTCACGGACTGGACTGGAGACAATCGAGATCACAACAGCCGGGTATTCCGGGGAGGCAGTTTTGAGGACTCCGCTCGCCTGCAACGGTCCGCTTACCGCGGGCGCTATACTCACTGGGACCGCCGCGAGGTGGTGGGTTTCCGGATCGCGCTGGTTTCCGGTCCTTTCGAAAGCGGCCGTCGTTTGCGGATCCCTGAAGGATACCTGGCCACGGGGCTCGAAGAGATTCGGAACAAACTTTTGGTCATTTCCTCGGCCGCCGAGTCTTACTTTCTTGAGAACGGAGTGGAGGAGGTGAGACTCGGTGCCCTGCTCTCAAAATATTTGAACCAAGACGTGGATTGGCTGCAGGAAACCTACTTGGGCGAGTCGTATTTCGCCCTCAATCCCTTGGAAAAGAACAAACCGTTGGAGGTGAAAACCCGCGATGGTCAAATGATCCGTTACGAACCCTGAATGCCATGTCTATAATCAGCAGAATATTTGGTGAATCCGAACCGACTCCTCCGGGGCCGCTGTCTTTTGCCGGACTGACAGATATCGGCTGCAAACGTAAGCAGAACCAGGACGCCTGGGGACGGAGCTCCGTGGAGGGAGTTGCTTTGGAGGAATCGGCCGCCGGCATCGTCGAGTCGCCCGGTTGGGTGATCGTCGCTGATGGTATGGGTGGGGCCAAAGGTGGCGATGTGGCGAGTCGGCGCGCCATCGAAGTCGCGGGTGACGTGTTGAACAAGGAAGAGGTTCCGCCGAATGACGACGAGTGGCCCCTAAGCGCCATGGAGTCGGCGCTGCGGCACGCCCACGGAATCCTGGAAGCCGAGGCCCGGGCGAATCCCGAACTCGAAGGCATGGGGTGCACGTTTTCCGGAATGTGGTGGCCGGGCGATGATCCGCACCGCGCCGTATTCGGCCAAGTCGGCGACAGCCGGATCTACCGCTGGCGCAATGGTGAGCTGGCCCAATGGACCCGGGACCAGACTGTCGTGCAGCGGCTCAGCGACGAGGGCAGCATGACGCCGGAGCAGGGGGCCAAGGCCAAGTTCAGCAGCGTGTTGGAATTTGCGCTCGGGGCAGGTGGCGGCGACCTGCAACCGGAGGTCAACTGGCTCGATCTTGAGGTCGGTGACCACTACCTTATCTGCTCCGATGGCCTTTGTGGCTTCGTCGAGCATGACGAGTTGGCACGCATTTTGCCGGAGGCAGGGGAGACGATTTCACTCAGCCGACTATGCGATGCATTTATTGAAGCCGCCCGAAACGAGGGTGGACCCGATAATATCACCGCC
>CAKZMS010000631.1 GCA_937128785.1 uncultured Opitutaceae bacterium
CGATCTCCGCCGCCGCGTCGGCGGGGTGTTCCGCTTCGGCGCGGGCGGCGATGGCCTCAGCCTGGGCGACGGCAAACGGACTGTTCATCAGATTGAGGGCCTGGAGCGGCGTGGTTGAAACGGGGCGTTTGGCGCGCACCTGACCACAATCCGGAAAGTCGAAGGCGGTGAAGATCTGATCATCCACGCGGCGCATGCGTTCCTGATAAAGCAACCGGCGCCAGGTGTGCTCACTCGCGTTGTCCACGACCTGCCACTGGGCGTAGGTCTTCTTCTCGTTGTGGATGCGGTAACTCTGCCCCCCAATGGTTGGGTCGAGTTTGCCCGAAGCGAGCAGCACGGAATCACGAATCACCTCGGCCTCCACCCGACGCGGGGGGAAACGCCACAGCCACATGGCCCCGGCATCCTTGTCCATGCCGGCCACCTGCGGCGCACTGGATTGTTGGTAGGCATCCGTCAGCATGATGCCTTTGATCATGCGTTTCACCGACCATGGGTCACCCGCCAGGGTGGTCGGATTCACAAATTCATCCGCCAGCCAATCGAGCAGCTCGGGATGCGATGGCACCGCCCCGGCAAAACCAAAGTCTCCCGGTGTCGGCACGATGCCGGTGCCAAAAATGTGGTGCCAGATGCGATTGGCCATGACCCGTGCGGTGAGCGGGTTCTCCTCGCTCGCGATCCAATTGGCGAACTCCAGCCGGCGGTCCGGGTCGGGTGTCTCCGAGCTCAGGCCCAAATCACCTTCGAGGATTTTAAGCCCGCCTGGCGCGACCTCGCCCCGAGGGCTTTCCGGGCTGCCCCGATGAAAGACAAACGCCGGTGACGGTTCACGAAACTGCCCCACAAAACTCGGTTGCGGCCCTTCTGCCAGCAGCGCATCGATCCGCTGCTGTAATTCGCCAGCAAACGATTCCAACCGGGGTTGAGCCTTGAAGCGCTCCTTGAGCTCGGGCGTGGCGACGACCTCCTGCCATTCGCCGTCCGCCAGCCGCACTTCCACGGTATAATCCTTGGGACTGCGCGGCTGGTAGGTGCTGAGATAATCCGTCTCGAGGAAATACTGACGATTGCTGCTCAACCGCAATCGGTTGATCTCTTGGGTATCGGGAAACTTCAACGTAACCACCGGCTCTTCCCCTTCCGGCAGTTCCCCATCGGTGCGCCAATTCATCGTGCCCACCTGCCCGTCATTGATGTTGCTCACCGGTCCCCGGGCATGGCTGATCCCCTCCTTCACTGATGCCACCGTGCCCCGTTTGGAGGCCGCGAGATTGAGGTCTTCTTCTGCCGGACCGAAGATTTCCAGTTCATCCACCGACACGCGGCGCGTATTGAAGGTCACCCGGACTTCATCGGCAGCAACTGAGGGGAAATGCACTTCATTCCACCCCTGCCAGTCTTCCTGCCAAGTCGGCTCCGCCTGGCGAAGAATCTCCCGGGCCGCCGCCAACTCGGCTTCGAGTTCCAGCGCCTTAAGCTGACGCGGATCATCGGCCGGAAGCTCCGGGTAACGGCTACCGAATTCCAGTCCATCAAACACGGCGGTCATCGAATAGTAGTCCTTAATGGAGATGGGATCGAACTTGTGATTGTGGCACCGAGCACAACTCACCGTGACACCCAACATGGAAGCACTGATGGTCTGCGCGACTTCGTCCAACCGGTCCGCCCTCGCCTGCCGGATGGCCGACTCCTCAAATCCAACCGTCGCCGCGGGAACGTGCGGCCCCGCCACCAAGAACCCCGTGGCGTCCCCCACCCCCAATTGATCTCCGGCGATCTGCTCGCGAATGAATTGGTCGTAGGGCTTGTCGTCGTTGAAGGCATCAACGACGTAGTCCCGATACATCCAAGCGTTCTTGCGGTAGAGATTCGCTTCCGAGCCATTGGTCTCCGCCCAGCGAATCACATCCAGCCAGTGCTGCGCCCAACGTTCACCGAAGTGCGGCGAGGCGAGCAGCTCATCCAGCTTCGTTTCGAACGCGGCATCCGGGTCCTCGCGCAAGGCGTGTTCGAAGGCGGCACACTCCTCGGGAGTCGGGTTCAGGCCCGTGAGTAAAACCGACGTCCGCTTGAGCAGGTCATGCGGATTGGCGCGCGGGTTGAAGCCGAGTCCATTCTCTGTCAGCTCAGTCAGCAGGAAGGCGTCAATGGCCGTTGCGGCGTCGGCAACCTCGGGGATCGCGGGACGTTCCACAGGCTGCATCGACCAGAGATCGGTTTCGCCGAAGGCGACATCCTCCCCGTAGTCCTCCGGGATTTCGCCGCCCAGTTCGATCCAGGCTTCGATCAGCGCGATCTCCGCCTCCGGAAGCGGTTCGGCATTATGCGGCATGCGATACTCCTCGTCCTCTTCGCGCAGCACCTCAACGAGGTAACTCTCAAACGTGTCGCCCGGCACGACGGTCGGAATGCCCGATCCGCCCCCGCTCAGCAGCGCCGCCCGACTGTCGACGCGAAACTCCGCTTCGGCTTCATCGGGCCCGTGGCATTCCAGACAGTTGGCCGCGAGGATGGGTTGGATATCGGTCAGGAAATCAATGGGTTCCTCGGCGGTGAGAGAGGCAGTCGCCCCACCGCAGAGGGTCACAAATGCAAAGGCGGCACGAGTCCGCTTTAGGGTCAGCATAATCAAAAGCAAAGGAAGGTGTTAGGGGTCTGAAAAACTCTGGCCAAATGGTTCCGCAAATCAACCGCTTCGCGCCGGACGTTTCTCTGAAGCGTTTGGCGCAATCCGATTGAGACCGCCCTTAGATTACGAGATCCTTGGCTGACCGTATATGCACATTTTGATTCTCCATATACCCTTCTTGATATTAGCCCTACCGTCTTGTTAGTCCCGCTACATGCATATCCCTATGCATATTTTAATTGCGCAAACCCTACATTCGCCGAAAGCGACTCTGGCCACCACGCCCGCTGACGGGCTGCCTCTCCATGGATACATCTGACCCCAGTTTCCGGAACCTGCTGGTCGAGAACACGATCGACCTGCTGTCTGACCTGCGCGACCAGACCGGCATGACTGCCGCCATCGCGGTCCTGTCTCCGGACGAAACCCGCGGGGAAGTCCTCGCCGCCCTCCCGGGTTTGAGCGATCACGGCTACGTGCCGCGGGTCGGATTTCGATTCCACCTTCACAGCACCGCTCCGGGAAAAGCCATTCTAGGCCACCTGCGTCCAGCCCATCGTCGCCGCATCCTGCAGCAATTGGATTTCAAACAATTCACCGATCGCACCTATGGCGACGCCGCCAGCTTGGACGAGCATCTCAGCTCGTGTGCTGGGGATCGCCACGTGTATGACATTGGCGAATACGTTGAAGGCGTGAATTGTGCCGCCAGTTGCGTGGTCGATGAGTCAGGGCACCCCCTCGCGGCAGTCTGGGTCACGGCGCTTTCGGTCGACCTCCCTGAGTCCCAACTTCCCCAATATGCCAAGCAGGTGATCATGAAAGCCAACGAGATGTGGCTACGTCTCCGCGACGCCAGCACGTCATCTTCCCGTCAAAACCACTTGGCGATGGAGCGGGCCAAGCAGTTCATCGAACACAACTTTCTCGATGAGGAGGCCGTGCGGCACTACCACGAAACCATCGGCATGAGTGACAGCTGGTTTCGGAAACTTTTTCGGGAAAAACATGCCATCGCGCCCATGAGCTTCCGGCTGCAGCTCCTGCATGATCGTGCCTGTCGGCTATTGCGAAATACCAACCTGAGCGTGAAGGAAATCGCCTTTCAGCTGGGCTATGATTCCCAGAATTATTTCTCGCGGGCGTTTAAGAAAGCCGAAGGCGTTTCCCCGGCTCACTATCGTGATAGGCTCCAGACCTGAGCAGTCCGGCACCGGGTCCGAGATCGAGGACGACTACCGCACCACGCGACCGGAAGCGGCGCCGCCCATCAGGGCTTCGACTTCCGCCCGGGTGGAGAAATTGAAGTCACCCTTGATGGAGTGTTTCAGGCACGAGGCCGCGACCGCATATTTCAGCGCGGTGCCCGGCTCGGACAACTCCGGGGTGGTGAGCGCAAAAATCAATCCACCCGCAAACGAATCACCTCCGCCTACCCGATCGACGATGTTCTTGATCTGGTAGGAGGCGTAGTTGCCAGCGGCATCCAAGGGCGCGAAATGAGCCTCTCCCGCCGCCGCGTCGTAGAGCATGGCACCCCAGTTGTTGTGGGAGGCGGAAAGGCTTTCGCGCAGCGTGATCGCGACCTTGCTGACATTCGGAAACTGCGTG
>CAKZMS010000632.1 GCA_937128785.1 uncultured Opitutaceae bacterium
GGTCTACGATTTGCCCGCGCTGCCCCCGGACCTGCTGGCCCTGGCCAAATGGATGGCGGTTTATTACGCGGCCCCGCTTGATGGCATCATCGAGACCATGTTGCCGGGCGCGGTGCGCCGGGCGGCCGGACTCAAACAGGAGAAGCTGCTCGAGGTCGCAGACAAGCTGAGCGACGACGATCTCGCCGCCCTCCGCAAGCGCGCCCCCCAGCAGGCCAAGCTCTACGAATTTCTGGTCGGACAGTTCAAACCCTCGCCCAAGAGTCTGGTGCTCAAACGCCGGAATGTGGGCCCGTCGGCCGCCGCCGGCGGGGTCAAACGCGGCGTGGTGCGGGAGGTGAGCCAGCGGGTGAAGCGGATCGCTTACGCCGATGATTTTGCCAGTGGCGAATTGGTGCAGGCGCTGCCGCATCAACTGAACGAGGAACAGGCCGCTGCGTTCGAGGCGCTCAAAACCTCGGTCCATCAAAACGAGTTTGGCGTCACGCTCCTGCAGGGCGTCACCGGCTCCGGCAAGACTGAGGTTTACCTGCGGGCGCTCCAGGAGGCCTTGGCTGCCGGCGGTGGTGTGGTGTTTCTGGTGCCCGAGGTCGCGCTCACCCCGCAGACCGTCGCGCGTCTGCGCAGTCGTTTGGAGGCGATCGCGCCGGATCATGCCGCGGTCGTGTGGCACAGTCATTTGAGTGAAGGCGAGCGGGTCGACGGCTGGCACGAGCTCGCGACGGGTGCCGCGCGCATCGTGGTCGGCGCGCGGTCGGCGATTTTTGCCCCGGTGCACAACCTGCGGTTGATCGTCGTCGATGAAGAGCACGAGCCCGCCTACAAGCAGGATGAGACGCCCCGTTACCATGGTCGGGATGTGGCCGTGATGCGCGCCAAGCTGAACCACGCTCACTGCCTGCTCGGCTCGGCGACCCCGTCTCTCGAGACTTATGCCAACGCTCAGGCTGGTCGCTACCAACATCTGCACATGCGCCAACGCATCGACGACCGCCAACTACCGTTCATCGATGTGGTGGATATGCGGGTGGAGATCATGCGTTCGCGGGGACTTACCACCTTGTCGCAAAAACTGGTGAGCGAGATGCGCGACCGTTTGGACAAGCGCGAACAGACCATCCTCTTTCTCAATCGCCGCGGTTACTCATCCTCGATGATGTGCCGCAGCTGTGGCCACGTGGAGGAGTGTCCGCACTGCAGCATCACCATGACCTACCATCGGTCGGACGAATCGCTGCGCTGTCACCTCTGTGGTCACGAGCGGGAAGCGCCGGTGCGGTGTCCGGAATGTGAAGCCCCCGACATCCGCTGGAAAGGATCCGGCACCCAACGCGTGGAGGAGGCGGTGCGTCGTGTCCTGCCACGCGCGCGGATCGAGCGGATGGATGCGGATACGATGACGAAGAAAAATCGGTTCCGCCAAGTCCTCGGTGAGTTCCGTGCCGGTAAGATCGATGTGTTGGTCGGCACCCAGATGATCGGCAAAGGCCTCGATTTTCCCAACGTCACGCTGGTCGGGCTCGTCGATGCCGACCTCTCCATGCACATGCCCGATTTCCGCGCGCATGAGCGCACGTTTCAGCTACTGGTCCAGGTGGCTGGCCGGGCGGGGCGGGGCGATCGCGCCGGCGTCGTCGTGGTGCAGACGTTTACGCCGCAGGCCGAGGCGATTCAGTTTTCCCGGCAGGCCGATTTTGACGGGTTTGCCGAATCGGAGCTCAAGTCCCGTAAGGATTTCCGTTACCCACCGTATCGGCATCTGATTCACCATCAGTTTCGTGGACCCAATCCGGAAAAACTGGCGTTCTTCGCCGAGCAATGGGCGCGCAAAGTCGAAGCCGAGTTTGGCGACAAGATCGAAGTGCGCGGACCGTCCCCGTCGCCGATTGAAAAAGTGAAGGACCACTACCGTTTCCAAGTCTGGTATTTCACCCACGGGGTCACCCGCGTGATCGGAGATCTGAACAAACTCCGCGGCGAATTCGCCTGGCCCGACGACGTGATCCAAGTGCTCGACGTAGATCCCGTGAGTCTGAGCTGATTCAGCGCCGTCGGCGGATCATGATCTCCAAAGGCACGTCGGCCGGATATC
>CAKZMS010000633.1 GCA_937128785.1 uncultured Opitutaceae bacterium
CTAGTGGTGCGGCAGGTGCCGCTGCCGGAGCCCGGCGAGGGCGACGTTTTGATTCGGGTCAAGGCGGCTGAGATCAACAAAGCCGACTGTGAACTGCGTAGCTTCAATTTTCCGGTGAAGTGGTTCTGGTTGCCGTTGCGCTTGGCCTTCGGCGTGTTTCGACCGCGTCGCCCCATCTTGGGCGGGTATTTTTCCGGTGAAGTGGTCTCCGCTCCAGCGGGGGGTGAGGGCCATCTCAAACCGGGCGACGCCGTCTTTGGTTGTGCCCAGATGCGGATGGGTGCTCACGCAGAGTTTGTGACATTACCGGCGGACTACCCGCTCGCGATCAAACCGGCGGGGATAGGTTACCCGGAAGCTGCCGCCTTGCCGCTCGGGGCCTTGAACGCCGTGCATTTTCTGGATCGGGCTGAGTTGAGAGCGGGCCAGTCGATTTTGATTGTCGGCGGTGGCGGCAGCATTGGCCTGGCGGCCATTCAGATGGCGAAGGCGAGAGGTGCAGTGGTGACCGTGGTCGACAAGTCCTCCAAGGAGCCGGTGGTGCGGGACGCGGGGGCTGATCACTTTATCGATTACACCCGCGAATCTTATGCTGATCGGGAGGAGCGTTACGACGTGGTGTTTACCATGGTGCCGAGTGATTCGTACAACGCGGGGCTTAATCAGCTGAAACCCGCGGGTTGCTACGTGATGGGGAACCCGCGGTTGGTGAACATGCTTCGATCAGTGCTCACTGGCATGACCTCCTCGCGGCGGGTCGTCTTTGCCTTTGCCCCGGAAACCAGTGAAGCCTTGGTGCGCATCACACGCATGGTGGAAGCCGGCGAACTACGGCCGCTGGTTGATACGGTCCTGCCGCTGTCAGCGGTGGTGGAAGGTCACCGCCGGGTGGAAAATGAACAGCGTAGCGGTAGCATCGTGCTCGACCTGGAATCACGCTGAAGCGGTATCGACTCACCTGGAGTGGCCGAGGTCGGCCCAGCCCCCGTACTAAACCGGCCGGCGGGGCGGATCAGATCTCGTCGGGCACAATCCGCAGCAGTTGGCCCTCGGCGGAATCCGTCAAAACGTAGATCAATTCATCCGGCCCTACGCGGACGTCTCGAACCCGCTGTTTGAGGGGAATCTGCGTTTCCCGGGGGTGAGTTTTGTTCAGCCCAAATTGGACCACCCGCACGCTTTTGGTTTTAAGACTGCCGGACAGCACCGCGCCATCCCAATCCGGAAACGCGGATCCGCGAGAGACCGCCAAGCCGGAGGGTGCATTGGTCTTCATCCAGACCAGTTTGGCGTCCTCCATCTCGGGAAGTGAAATATGATCCGAGATCCTGGTCGGCACATAGTAGTTCCGAGAGAACGTTGCGGCCGGCCAGCCGAAGTTACGACCCGCTTGGAGCAGGTTCAGTTCGTCGCCGCGGAAGGCGCCGTGCTCGTTGGCCCAAACATCGCCCGTTTCGGCATCCCGGGTCATGCCCTGGATATTGCGATGTCCATAAGTCCAGAGCCCGGGGACGGTCGGGACCCCGAAGTCGGGATTGTCATCGGGAATGGATCCATCGGGATTGAGGCGAATCGTGCTCCCGAATGCGTTGGCCGGTTTCTGGGCCTGAAGACGAATGTCTTCTCCTTGGAATGACACGGGGGGGTTGCCGCCATCGCCCACCGATACGATCAGGGTCCCATCCAACAGAAAAATGAGTCGTGACCCGAAATGTTGTCCGGCGGGTTTGTCGACCGGATTCTGCCAGAGTGACTCGAATTCGGTGAGCTCGCCGTCGGCCCAACGACCGCGACCCACAGTTGTGCGGTTGGCCGTTTCGTCGCCCGTGGCGTAGGTAAAATAGAGGAGACGGTCTGCGCTGAAGGCAGGGCTCACCGCGACGTCCAACAACCCGCCTTGACCCTCAGTGATGCCCCCGGGGCCTCCTGAGGTCACCGTCGCGGGGAAGTCGATGGGGTCGCCAAGTATACCGTCGCGTAGGGTCCGCAGCGTGCCCCGTTTTTCCGTGATAATAGCGGTTCCATCCGGGAGCCACGCCAGACTCCAAGGCAGGAAAAGTCCCTCGGCGACCACCTCAATGCGGTAGCCCGTTTCGGCCGGAACGCCGCTATCGGAAATCGGGATATCGGTGTCCGGACGACATCCGGCAAGTGCGAGTAAAACGGGCAGAAAAAAAGAAAATACACGGACGGACATCAGCGAACGGGGACGAAATTGGGCCTGACTCAAGTTGCTGCGTCCAAATCAGGCAATGCAACTTCCCAGGCGGGCGCAGACCCGTGGTCGGTTTAGCTACGGCCAGACCTGGGCCGTTCCCCGGGGGAACCGAGACCGAACCCGCGCAAGCCGGGCGCGATTTACGGGGTGCGGTTCTGTCGATGTGCAGACACGAAAAACCCGGTCGATCCCCTTGGAGAAACCGGCCGGGCGTTTGAACGACTGGACGAGCCAGTGATGAAAATATACTGAAGTATCAGCTAATTGGTTACGCGGCAAACGGGTGATGTTCGGTGCGGGCGACCCGGACCTTGGCGGTCTCGAGGCGGTAGGAGGTCTTGGGTCCGTAGTCCTGGCCGATCATGGCGGCGACACCGACGATGCTGGCGATACTGAAGGCCGCGGTGGTGCCGATTCCTACGAGGACGAGGGTCGGGGCGAGGGTGGCGGCGGTGAAGAGGATGAGGGAAGTTTTCATAATGATTTTAAGTAAGTTTGATTTTTGAAATTAACGGTTGGTATGGAGGAAGGACGCACGAGCAGGGGGCAAAGTTGCAGAAAAACAAAAAAACCTCCGAAAAAGATTTCGGAGGTCGGGTGAACCGGACTCGGAAGGGAGTCCGGGAGGGGCGGACGGCACTGCCTACTGGTGGTCTGACAGGACGAACGGCGCAGGATCAAGGTAGGCGGTATCCGGCAGTGTATCGAAAACGGCGATACCGGTGTGAACGCGTTTCCCGTGGCCGGAGGCGATTAGGATGTCGCCGTGTTTGTTCCAATCGGTCCAGGGGCCGAGGTCGCGGGATTCGGCGTCGTTGAAGTTGCGCCAGAACATCCAGTGGGAAACCAGACCGGTCTCTTGATTCACGTAGACGTGGTATTTGTTGTCCGGAGTGCGGCCGACTTCCTGAAAGGTGAGTTGCAGCACTTCGCTGGGAGCGCCGGCGGGGTCGTTCACCTCGCCCACGTATTTGAGGGTCACGCCGGAGTCCTTAAGTTTGTAAGGCATGACCAGCCAGTAGGCGTCGTTGATCCACGCACCCTTGGCGGAGGAGAGCGCCTCCTCCAGTTCGGTGCCGGTAATTTCCACTCCGGCCTTCCACGCGCGACCCTCGCCGGTGTTGAGATTGGAGAGCACGGTGAGGTCCTTGTTTTCGAAGCGGTGGTTGCCGGTGTATTTGTCCCAGACGTGGAGTCGGTTGCCGAAGAAACGCCAGGTGACGTGGCGGGTGTTGTCCCACGCTTGCCGACCGCCCATGGCGGCCATGGTGGCATCAGCAATGGCGATGGCTTTGGCATCGGATTCGGCGTGATTGAAACCGTCTTGAGCCGGATTGGCATCGGCGGCAAAACCAGCCGAAGCGGCGCTGGCGGCAATGATAAGGGGTAGGATACGGAGGAAGCGCATGAGGGAAGAGAATGTGTTCAGGGGAAAATCACAAACCCAGAGCGAGAGATGTTATTGAATGCTCAACTCATTTCCCGAGATACGAACCGGGGCGGGAAGAGTCGAAAAGGAGTCACGTCGTAAATTGTCTATTCCGTCCATTCGGACGATCTCAACACTTTCAAGACATGACCTCTTGGAGTTCAGTTGCGGTGCTTTCCTGTTACTTGATACTTGCTACTGGGACCTTCGGAGCATCGCTCCGCTCCTGATCTGTTCAGGGACTCGGGTTTCGACTTAGCGCTGGCGGCTGGCCGTGGTCTGGTTTGGTTTAATTGCTCCGACCCTAGACCCCTTGTTGCCATGAAATTACTCCGCTGGATTTCCCCTTGCCTGATTGCGGCTGCCTGCCTGCACGCAGAACCCGAGGCCTCGCGCCCCAATTTGGTGCTCATCGTGACTGATGACCAAGGCTATTGGGACGTCGGATTCAATGGCAGCACGGACATTCCCACGCCGCACATCGATCGGATCGCGAAGGAGGGCGTGCGCTTTGCCAACGGTTACGTGACGTATCCGGTGTGCGGGCCGAGTCGGGCGGGATTCATGACGGGCCGGTATCAGGGTCGCTTTGGTTTCCGCAACAATCCGACGCTCAACCCCACGGATGCCACCGCGGGATTGCCGGTCGAAGAGGATAACATTGCCGAAGTCCTGGGGCGCATCGGTTACCACTCCGGCATCATCGGCAAGTGGCATTTGGGCACACATCCGCGGTTTCGCCCCAACGTACAGGGGTTTGATGAATTCTACGGATTCGTCGCCGGAGGTCACCGCTACTTTCCTGCGGACCTGATTTATCAGAAGATCGAGGCCGTCGATAAGAGGGGGGGCTGGTATCAAACCAAACTGCGACGCAACGATGTCGCGGTCGAAACCGACGAATATCTCACCGATGAGCTCTCGAACGAGGCGGTGGATTTCATCGCCCGCAACCACGAGGAGCCCTTCTTCCTCTATGTCGCTTACAACGCCCCGCACACGCCGATGCAGGCCAGCCAGAAGTATCTCGACCGGTTCGATCATATTGAGGATCCCCTGCGCAAAACCTACGCGGCGATGGTGAGTGCCGTGGACGATGGGGTGGGCCGCATTCTGGACGAACTCGATCGCCTCGACCTAGCGGAGGATACGCTTGTCTTTTTCTTTTCCGACAACGGCGGCGCGCGAAACAACGGTTCGCGCAATGATCCGCTGAGCGGAACCAAGGGGGAGTTACTCGAAGGCGGCATGCGCGTGCCGTTTGCGTTTCGTTGGACGGGACAGGTGCCCGCGGGTTTGGACTACCAACCCAGGGTCAGCTCTCTGGATGTGTTGGGCACGATGGCGGCGATCACCGCCGCGCCGATAGCGGCGGAGCGGCCTCTGGACGGAGTGAACCTGGTACCTTACCTGCGTGGAGAGATTGAAGGCGAACCGCATGATTACCTCTTTTGGCACATGTTCCGTCGCGGCGACATGGCGGTGCGCAGTGGCGATAAAAAGCTTCATATCCTTGGCGAGACCGATGACGTGGCGCTCTACGATTTGGGTAACGACGTCGCGGAAGCCGACAACCGTATCGGCAAAGAGAGCTACCGGGCGCAGCGACTGTTGACGGAGTTGGAAAAATGGAAGGGCGAGCTCAAGCCTGACCAATTCCCGCCGCTCGGCAGTTGGGATCCCGCCACCGACCCCGCGCCTCCGCGGGAGGAGTAAGCCGTCCGTTGCTGTTAACGTCCGTCGGTTTAATTCGGAAGCAAGGTTGCCGGTTCCGCGGCTTGGCGCTGTGCTCAGCTGATGAAGCGACGTGAATTTGTGAATAGCCTGGGCGTGGCCGGAGCAGCCGCCCTGGCGGGGAATTGGAGTCGAGCCGCCGCCCCCGCGGAGGCGACCAGACCATTTACGATTTCACTTTCCCAGTGGGCCTACCATCGCGCGATCTTTGGTGATGCGCGCGACAACTATAACGAATTCATCGCGACGCTGCACCGTGCGCCCGACGAAGTGCTCCGGGGCGAAATGGATCCACGCGACATCGTATGGCGAGCCCGCGAGCTCGGGGTGGGAGTGGTCGATTTGGTGAACATCTTGTGGCTGGGTCGCGGACAGGATCAGCCGTGGCTGGCCGACTTCAAGTCGCGGGCGCGCGATGCGGACGTGACCTTCGGCGTGCTGATGTGCGCTCAGTTGGGG
>CAKZMS010000634.1 GCA_937128785.1 uncultured Opitutaceae bacterium
CGGAGCTCGCCGACATGCAGCGCGCGACCATCGCGCGGCTGCGGGAGCTCGGCGAGCTGTTCTACACCGACCCGGCCGCGGCCAACGCGGGCGTGACGGAACTCGTCGGCGAGTGCGGCCCGGGCCTCGACTTTCGGCCGCCGCTGTACCTGGAGTACCGCGAGCGCGTGCGGTTCGGCTCGAACGTCTTCATCAACGCGAACCTGATGATCCTCGGCAGCGGCGTGGTGACCATCGGCGACAACTGCCTGATCGGGCCCGAGTGCCGCTTCTACACGGTCAACCACGCGTTCGACGTCGAACTGCGCCGCGAGGGCTGGGAGCGCGCGTTCCCCATCACGCTCGAGGACGACGTCTGGCTGGGCGGGTCCGTGATCCTGTGCCCCGGCGCCACCGTGGGCCGGGGCTCGGTGGTCGCGGCGGGCGCGGTGGTGATCTCGTGTGGTTCGCCGAACGTGCCGTCGCCGTGGCCGAGGAGGATGGACGTGCGCCGGGGAAGATGGACCGGTGGTTCAAAATCGTCCTGCAGGTAGTCGAGGTAGCGGGCGACGATGGCATCGTTGTCGCCGTTGTTATCCATATCGGCGAAGGTGATCACGTCGCGCGCGTTGAGCTCGGGCAGGCCGGAGTCGTCGACTTCGCGGAAAGTCTGCGTGGCGGCATCAAATACAAACACCCGCGCGTGGTGATGGGACCGACCGTTGGGTCGAGCCACGAGGTCGGCATGGCCATCGCCATTCAGGTCCACGGCTTGCACCCGGGAGACGTCCAGATCGGGCAGACCCGCCGCGGCGGTATGGTCGGCAAAGCCTGCGAACAAGGGGGTGGCTAAACCACAGACTATTAGAGGTATTCTAAACATGAGAACTCAGGGGCAGAGAGTTTTAACCACGGATGGACACGGATGAACGCGGATTGCTGAGAGGCAGGGTTGTTTTATTTTACAGAAGGGAACGAAGAGAATGAAGGAGTGGTCCGTCAGCCTGCTGGTCTCACAGAAGCAAGCAGAGGGTTTAAGTCACCGAGGACACCGAGACGGCACAGAGATCACAGAGCAGTTGTTTTAAGTGCCTCTGCGTTCTCCGTGTTTCCTCTGTGCGCTCTGTGAAAAATAGCGGTGGGTTTGGGTCTTAACTTAGCCAGCGGTCGAGGTTGGCGGCGATGAAGTCGTCGTCGATGAGGTCGGGGTAGGCCGCGCAGACGCGGTCGAGCTCGGCGGCTTGGCCGGGGGAAAGGATCTCGTCGGGATTGAGGCAATGATTGGTGGGCACCAGACCTTGGCGACGGAGCACCTCAAGGATTCCCGGGATGCAGCCGGCGAAGCCGTTGGCGGCATCGAACAGTGCGGCATTCATATCGGTGACGGCGGCGGCGCGTTGCAGCCAGCGAACGTCGATTTGCTCGAGGTCACGAGCAATTTTGATTTGCTCCAGCAGCTGCACGGAAGCTCTGGACCAGACGCCCCAATGGCCCAGCAGGCCGCCCACGATATGACGGGTGACGGGAGCTCCCTGGTGTTCGAAGGTGAAGGGCGAAAGCAGATCGGTGACGATGGTGTCGTCGTTGCCGGTGTAGAGGGCAATGTCGTGGCGACCGGCGGCGATGACGCCTCGAATCACTTCCAGAGTTTGGTAGCGATTGAAGGGCGCGATCTTGATCGCGAGGACGGATTCGATCGCGGCAAACTGCCGCCAGAAGTCGTAGGAAAAGACGCGGCCGCCGACGGCGGGTTGGAGATAGAATCCGATGAGGGGCAGCTCTTGAGCGACGGTGCGGCAGTGGGCGAGGACAGCGTCCTCGGGTTGGTCGTTCAGCGCGGCTAGGCTGAGCAACACGGCTTCGTAGCCCAAGTCGCGGGCCAGTTGCGTTTCGGCGATGGCTTGCGGGGTTTGGCCGCAGGCGCCGGCGATTTTGATGAACGGTCGCGGTGAAACAGCGAGGTGTTGATCGATGGTCTCGGCGGCCAGTTTCAGCACCGGCTCGAAGAGGCCGTGCTGGGGATCGCGAATCTCGAACTGGGTCGAGTGGACGCCCACCGCGATGCCCCCGCAGCCGGCATCGATGTAGTAGCGGGCCAGCGCCTGTTGGTGGCGCTCGGAGAGTTGGCGGTTTTCGTCGAGGGCGAGAGGCAGGGCCGGGATGGCCTGACCCTCGAGGAGGTGGGAGCGAAGTGATTCAGAAGTTTCCATCGCGGGTTTCGAAATGGGTGGGTTTGCCGAGCAGCGGAGCTCCGGCAGCGACGTGGCGGGCCACCGCTTCGATCATCCAGTCGAGGTCGCGCGGAGGGGCACCGAAAAGGTCGTGCGACTTGGCCGCATCTGAAAGCCAGGCGGTATCGGCGGGGGTGCCGGTGAACTTTGCCTCCGTGCCGAAGCGCTGGGCAAATGCCTCGGCGATGTCACGCACGGCGATGCGGTGGGGGCCCGTAACATTGAGCGGCACGGGTGGGCAGTCGGCGATCTCGAGGCAGCGAATGGCGTGGGCCACGGCATCGGTCTGCCAGATCAGGTTCACGTAGCCGGTGGTCAGATCAATGGGATCGCCGGCACGGACGCGGGTCGCCACATCGACGAGCACGCCGTAGCGAAGTTCGCAGGCGTAGTTGAGCCGGAAGAGGTTGACCGGGGTGTCGTTGAGTTTGGCGAAATGGGTGAAGACGCGTTCGCGGCCCACGCACGAGCTGGCGTATTCGCCTTGGCAGGCAAGTGGAGTGGACTCGTCGCACCCCGCACTGTCGACGGCCGCAAATGGGTAAACGCAACCGGTCGAGAAGACGACCATCCGACTCGAAGTGAAGTGGCGGGCGACCAGACTCGGCACGATCGTGTTCTGGATCCACGTGGCTTCGGGCGCTTCGGTGGTGCCGAACTTTTGGCCGGCGAGAAAGAAGACATTGGTGGGCGTGGGCAGTTCCGCGATCTCGGCGGGAGACGCGAGATCGCAGGCCAGGGTTTTGACGCCCTCGGCTTCCAGCGCCGCGCGCACTTCAGGTCGGCTGAAACGGGATACGCCGGTGACGGTGGCAGACCGGCCGGAGAGGCGAATTGCTTCCTCCAGCATGAGGGCGAGGGTGGTGCCCATTTTGCCGCCGACCCCCAAAACCAAGTAGTCGCCGGAATGATTTTTCACGGCCTCAACGACGTGTTCCGGGGGGCGGGCGAGCCACCGGTCAATTTGTTCATTTTCCTCTGGGAAAGCCGGCTCCATTACGTCAAAACGAAGCCATAGTCCGATCGCGGCAAGTTATTTAACACGAATTACTTCCCGATGAAATTTCATTGTTTCAAAACCGCGCTTTTTACCCCTTGAGTATCATCGACATTCACACCCACCCGGTGTTCTTCGGCGAGGGTTCCAAGCCCGCGGAAACCCGTCATCAAATCAAGGACGCCAAACGCCTGGGGTTCATCCACATGATCTCCCTGGGGGACGTTCTGAAATTTGGCCGCACCCCGGACCGCAAACAAACGCGGATCATCAATGACGAAACCGCGGAGGTGATGAAGCGAGGCAAGGGCTTCTTCATCGGCTTTTGTGCCCTCAATCCCCTGCTGGGGGAGAAAGCGGTCATGGAAGAAGCTGATCGCTGCATTGGCGGCATGGGGTTCAAAGGCATCAAGCTGGAGCTGTCGTGCAATGCGCAGGATCCCGCCATGGCCGGCATCATGCGGGCGGCCCGCCGGCATGGCGTGCCCGTGCTGCAACATTCCTGGAGTCAACTCTACAAGCGCACCCGTTCGTTTCACTCCGATCCGGAAGACACGTGCGCGCTGGCCCGACGTTGGCCGGACGTGCGCATCATCATGGCTCACCTGACAGGTTGTGGTCATCGCGGCATCCGGGCCGCGCGAGGACTCGATAACCTGGTCGTGGACACCTCCGGCGCGGGCCCGGAAGCGGGACTGGTGGAGTATGCGGTTGAGCAATTGGGCGAGCATCGCGTGCTTTATGGTTCGGACCTGCCGATTCGGGATCTGCCGACCGCGGTGGGTCGCATCACCGGCTCCCCGATTTCCGACCGCGCAAAACAACGCCTCCTGCACGACAACGCGGCAGAACTCCTGGGACTTTGAGTATGAACTTTTATGATACCAACGCCTGGGTGGGCAATTGGCCGTTTGAACCGGTCGGCCACGACGATATCTCCGCTCTGAGGAAACATTGGAAATCAGCCGGAGTGTCCGGCGGGCTCGTCTCGTCACTGGATGCGCTCTGGCTGCTCAATCCCACGGCGGTGAACACCGCGTTGATCACGGCGACCCGCCGGTTGGCGGGCGTGGATCCGTTGCCCATCCTCAACCTGCTCGACCCAGCTTGGGAGGAGCAGTTGGGGCACTTGTTGGAGTCCCAGGCGGTCAAAGCCGTCCGTTTGGCGCCCGGTTACGGGGGCTGGAAGATGAATGACCGTCGGGCCGTGGAGGCGGCCAAGCACATCATCGCCCGGGGACGACAGGTCGTGTTGACCGCGCGTCTGGTGGATGAACGGCATGGGCATCCGACTTTCAAGGTTAAGCCCGTCGCCGCCAAAGCCATCGCCCGCTGGATCGAGCGGGTGCCGGAGATGACGCCGTTGGTGCAGGGTCTGTCGCGCTGGGAACTGGAGGAGCTGGCCAAGCTTTCCGATCGTTTTCTGACGGATCTCAGCTTCAACGAGTGGGCGGACACCATCGGGGTCATCGCCAAGTCGGTCGGTCATGACCGCATCGTTTTTGGGTCACTGACGCCGCTGCATGTGTTGCAGGCGCACGTGAACAAGGTTTCGCAGTCACCCGCGACATTGGCGCGGCGCCGGGCGGTGGCGGCGGGCAACGCGCTCAAGTTTCTCTCGAAATGACGAAGGGTTCCAGTTCCCGGTTGGCGATTGAGGGGGGCGCGGCGGCGGTGACGACCCCGATTCCCCGACGTCAGCGCTGGGGTGCCGAGGAGTTGGCCGCATTGACGGAGATGGTGGAACAGGAATCGTTGTTTTATTGGGAGGGTCCGCAGACCACGGCGATGCTGAATCGGTTTCGGGCGATCTACCCGCTCGATTATTGCATGCCGGCGTCGTCGGGGTCGGCCGCGCTGCATATCGCCATCTCGGCGCTGCAATTGGAACCGGGCTCCGAGGTCATTGTGCCGGCAATCACGGACATGGGATCGGTGATCGGCATTCTATATCAGCAGTTGGTGCCGGTGTTTGCCGATGTGGATGGCGCGACGATCAATTTGGATCCGGAAGATGTGCGCCGCCGGATCACCGACCGAACGCGCGCCATCATGCCCGTGCACCTGGCCGGTTGCCCCTGCGATATGACGCCGCTGATGGAGATCGCCCGGGACCATGACCTGCGGGTGATCGAGGACTGTGCCCAGGCGTGGGGGGCGAAGCATCAGGGGGAACTGGTCGGATTGAAGGGCGACTTGGCTTGTTACTCGTTCAATGAGTTCAAGCATCTCAGCTGCGGAGACGGAGGAATTGTCGGCACCAACGACGCGCGATGGGGCGAGGGTCTTTCGAAGTGGGGAGACAAACACTATGATCGGGTGAAGGGCGGGCGTAATCCCGAGACCCTTTCGCCGAATTACCGCATGACCGAGCCGCAGTCGGCCGTGGCCCTGGGGCAGCTGGCCAAGCATGACGCGTTGGTGGACCATCGGATTCGGATGGGCCGTCGGTTGCGGGCCGGCGTGGCGGACGTTCCGGGAGTGATGCTGCAACCGGAATTGCCGGGAGACACGCACAGTTATTGGTTCATCATGCTGCGGCTGCCGGCGGCGAGATGGCGGGTGGATCGGGCAATGGTGTTTGCGGCGCTCCAGGCGGAAGGTGTGGCTGGTGAGTTGGGTTATCTGCC
>CAKZMS010000635.1 GCA_937128785.1 uncultured Opitutaceae bacterium
AATCCGAGCACCGCCATGAAACGGGCGACGACGTTGTCGTATTCCCGCTTCAGGGTCTCATCGGTTTGCCCGATGAGCGCGAGGGCCTCGAGGTTCTGAACTTTGAAGGTCCGGTAGGTGTCGGCGAGTTCCGGTCGGAACAGCGCGTCCAACAGCCATTGGTTGGGCGTGAGCTTGGCCCCGTCCTCCAAATAAACGGCCTGACGTTCCTGCAGGATCAGCAGGGTGGTGCGACCCACCGTATCGAGAGGTTTGATACGGCCATCGGCCAGAACGGGCAGCTCGCCGAATTCAGCCAGGTCAAAGTCGGTGTCCGGTCCGGACTTGAACGCGGAGCGCGCCGCCAAGAGGAGGGCGAGGAGAACGGCCAGAATGGGGATGAGACGGTTCATGTTCGACATCAGGCGGTTTTGCGGCGCTGGGCGAAGCGTTGGAGGTGGATGAGGAACTGCCAGGTGAGTCCCAGGGTCATGAGCACGCAGGCCACGTAAGGCAGCCATCGGGCCGGATTACGCACGACCTGGAGCACGCTGAACCCGTTGGCGCTGTCCATCTGATACTGGTAGAAGGTGTAGCCCCGGTAACGCAGAGGGTGGTTCATGTAGATCAGAGATTCGCGATCCTCGCTGCCGTCGATCGCCGTCACATTGACCAGGGACGAGAAGTTCTTCGGGATGTTGGAGCCCGGGTAGATGTCGTGTTTCAGCTCGATGAGCTCCACGGCGAAGGGCTTGTATTCACGTTCGAAGCGGAAGGCGATTTCCCACGTCACCCCTTCATAATCGAAGGCTTGGGGAGCCACCAACATGGGCGAGACAAGCCACGTGCCGAGGGATCCATCCGTGCCGATCAACTCCACGAGAGCGGCGGGAAGATTCCGTTCCTGGTCGTTGTAGGTGATGGGGAGAGGAGAAATCCCGACCCGGGTGCCGATGCCTTGGGTGGCAAAATTAGGGGCGAGGGCGGAGGGATCCATTCCCTCGGGCAACGAACTGAGGAGGCCGATGTTCGCGTTGGGATAGTAGGCCCGGGTCACCACGCGGAAAGGCATGCTGCCGTGTTGCACCGGTTTCAGGTCGGCGATGAACGACTCGGGGATGGCAACGACCTCCTCTTCGGCGGGGTCGCTTTTGTTGACGAGCACCACTTCGTTGCGTCGGAAACTCTCGGAATACGATCGGGTTTCTCCCTCGGCCAGTCGCAGCGAAAAATCCTCCTGCAGTAGCCCGATCACGAGTTCGCCCACGAGGAGTACGATGAGGCCAAAGTGCGTCAGATGGATTCCCGCTTTTCCCCAGGTCAGTTTGAATCGCGTGAGGTGAGCGCAAATCAGATTCGCCATCAGGAAACCGCCGACCAGATAGCCGCCGGGCATCACCGGGAACGGGATGTCCGTGCCCGGAATGTTGGCCAGCACGAACGCGCTCCGGAAAAACTTTTCCTGTACCCCGTAGATGCCCAGCTCCACCTGAGCGAGCGTGGCGACGAACACCAGCACCATGGAGAAGGCGAGCAGGACGACGGTCAGCTTCAGGGAGCTGAGGAAATCGATAAAGGCTTTGGTCAGTTCGTTCACGAATTGCGGAGATCAGCGGTTGGCCGGAGCGACGGTTTGCACGAAGGCGCGGAAATTTTGGTTTT
>CAKZMS010000636.1 GCA_937128785.1 uncultured Opitutaceae bacterium
GTGGTCGACGTTTTGCATGACGACCACGACATCAAACAACGGTGATCGCGAAACATCCCGGTCGACCGCGAGCTCGTCGACGATCCGGTCGAAGGGGTAGTCTTGGTTTTCGAAGACCCCGCTAATCGTGCCCCGGACCTGCTCGAGCAGAGTGGTAAAGCTCGCGGCCGCATCGATGTGAGCCCGGATGGGCAGGGTGTTGATGTAGAATCCGATTTGCTCCTCCAGATCGGGGTGATTGCGGCCGGCAATCGGGGTGCCGAGAATGATGTCCTCTTGTCGTGTATGGCGGTGGAGGAAAACGTGCACCGCCGTGGTGAGGACCATAAAAAGCGAGGCGCGGTGGCGTTGCGCCAATTGGCTGAGCTCGGTTGCCAGATCCGCGGCAACGGTGAAGGGCAGGGTGCGTCCGCGGTAAGTTTTGACCGGAGGCCGTGGGTGGTCGGTCCCCAACTCCAGGGTGGGCAGATTTCCCGCCAGCTGGCGCTGCCAGAACTCCCGTTGCTCCGCCAAAGCAGTCGAGGCAAAGCGTTGTTCCTGCCACGCAGCATAGTCTCGATACTGCAGGGCCAGCGGTGGCAGGTTCCCGGGCCGGCCGTTGGCTAACGCGTCGTAGCGCTGCGTGAATTCGCGCACCAGGACCCCCATGCTCCAATCATCAGAGATGATGTGGTGGATGTTGAAGAGCAAGACGTGTCGATCGGGGGCCAGTTGGATCAGAGTCAGTCGGATCAGTGGTCCGGCAACCAGATCAAACGTCGCGAGGGCATCGGTCAGCGCGGCCTCGCGGGCTTGGATTTCCGGATCTGGGTCGGAGGTGAAGCCGAGAAAGCGAATTCCGGTGAGGGGCTGGGAGTGAACTTTCTGCTGCGGGCGGCCGTCAATCTCCGGCAAGGTCGTGCGCAGGGCTTCGTGCCGTTGGCATAACCCGGCGAACGCATGGGTCATGGCATCCCGATCAATTTGGCCGATCAGCTGCAGGGAAGCTGGCATGTTGTAGGCGACGAGGGCACCTTCCATTTGGGCGAGAATCCACAGTCGGGCCTGGGCATGCGAGAGGGGGTAGTGCGGCGCGTCGGGAGTGCGGGGCAGCGGCACGTGTTCGGTGCGACGCCGACTGGCAACCACGCTGGCGAGCTCGCGCACGGTGGGCTGGTTGAACAGCTCCCGCAGAGCCACTTCCGTTTCCATCTCCTGGCGGATTCGGCTTACTACCTGAGTGGCTTTCAGACTATGCCCGCCAAGTTCGAAGAAATTCGCGGTCACGCTCACTTGCTCCAAGCCGAGCACCCGCGCCCAGATGGCAGCGAGACGCGATTCGGTGGGATTGGCCGGGGGCACGTGATCCTCGGCGGCAGAGTTATGCGACGCCTCCGGGGCAGGCAGGGAATGGCGATCGATTTTGCCGTTGGGTAATTGCGGGAATGCTTCCAACACGACAAAGTCGGCGGGAATCATATGGCCGGGCAGACGTTCCTTGAGAAAACCGCGCAATTGGGGCGTCAACCAACGGGCCAGTTTTTCGTGCAGCGGATGGTTGGCATAATTGCGCCAGGGTTGAACCTCGTCCGGTGCCGGCAGCAGGTCCAGCGGCGGGAGCTCACTGGCAGTGCCCGGGCGGAATACCGCATCAAAGGAACCGTCGTCGCCCGTTTGCACCAGCTCCACATCGATCCCCACCTCGTCGGCCAAAGCCAAGAGTTCCTCGGGCTCGATGCCGGGGGCCGGCTCGGCATCCAGGGTGCGCCGAAACTCGACCACTGATGCATTGTCGGGGGCGTTTTTCAGCCAGGCCAGCGTGCGCTGCTCGCGGTGCACCCGAGGATTCGCGATAGCGCGCACTTGCAGAATTTCGGTGCCTGCCATGAGCTGGGTCCGCAGCTGCGGGATGCCAGTTGACTCGCTGCGCCAATCCAGCGACACCCGCTTCGCGGGCAATGCTTCAGCAGGTGGGCCGCCGACGTGCAAGGTCACATCGGCCCGGAATCGCGTCATCTCGTTTTGCACGGTGGCGCGTTTCGGTCGTATCCGGACGCGCGTGATTTGAGGAAAGCGCACTCGCAGGGCGGAGAAGTAGGCAGGCTCCACCGCCATTTCCTGCTCGGATCGTAGGGCTTCCTTGACCCGTCGCCGCAGACCGGCAGCGGTCAGGGTTTCCGGGGATTGGAAAAGTTGCACCGAGGCGTGAAACGCCGGGAGCAGAGGACGGAGCCGGACGTCGCCAAGGAAAATCGCCCCAACCGGGTTCAGCATCCGGAGAGCCCCCTCGATTACGGTGGTGAGGTAGGTGATGTCGGGAAAATACTGCACCACCGAACACAGCATCACGACATCGTAGCTTGCTGGAGTGATCGCCGTGAAGTCATGCGCGGATTGGGCGCGCAGTTCCAAACCTTCGTATCCCGGTCGATCCCGGGTAAGCTCCCGGCGTTGATCAATCGCGACAGAAGACAGGTCGCAGGCGAGGTAGTGTTCGCAATCGCGTGCCAAGGGAAACATGAGCAGGCCGGTGCCGGCTCCGATCTCGAGGATGCGCCGTGGCTGCAGTTCCCGCACCCGCTCCACGGTGTGGTCGACGTATTCGCGCATTTCCAGCTCCGACAACGGCTCACGGGTGTAATTGCTGTCCCAACCGATGACGTTGAAAGTCGGATCACCATCTTCGTAGGTCAGGGTCTCGCGGTACCTGTCCTCATGCAGATCCTGCCACAATGAAACCTGATCGTCCTGCAGCTGGTCGAGTTGAGCACGCAGCTCACCGGTGGCATCATCCGGGGTGACCCACGCCACCAATCGATCTTCCCCCGCGGGATCTGGTTCGATTCGCACGACGGTCTCGGCCACGCCGTCGTGTTGACCCAGCATACTTTCGATTTCCCCGAGTTCGACGCGGAATCCCCGCAGCTCCACCTGCTGAT
>CAKZMS010000637.1 GCA_937128785.1 uncultured Opitutaceae bacterium
GCCCGAAAATCCCGCGAATGCGGTGGGCCAGTTTCGGTTGGCGGGAATGATTTCGCCGAGGGTGCGAAAGGCGGCCCGCGCGGCCGCCTGCCGGCCGGTGACCGTATCGCGGGAGCGATCCGGCCAGGGATGGGGCTGTCCGGTCACCACGATCCAGCCCCGGGCGATGGCTTGTTTCCGATAGACCTCCATCTCCTTGATGTTGGACTGATAGGGATCGCCGGTGACGGAGGTGAACAGGATGGGGGTGCGTTCCCGGGCGTTGAATTTGGGGGGCAGTGCCAGGCCAATCAGCGCAACCTCGGGTTGGCCGGCACCTCCCTGCGCCAGCAGGAGAGCTTCGTCCGCGGTGGTGGCGACTTGCAGAATATTCGTCTTTCTCACGTCCAACTCCAGGTGGTGGTCCGACGACGCGGGGGGACGGGATTCGGCCCCGGCGAGAAAGGGCGCGATGACGATCAGCACGACCGCGGCGAAATTCTTTCTCGTTCTATTCCACATTCTTCTTCTCGTTCGGAGGCGGGACGACGCGCATCGCCGAGTCCGCAGCGAAGACAAATCAGACGACGATAGCAATAATGGCCACTCGCACCCTCACAGGCATTACTCCCTCCGGCACTTTGCATGTCGGCAATTATTTTGGCGCCATGCGCCCCGCCATCGCGGCTCAGGATCTCGGGGAGTGTTACTACTTCATCGCCGACTACCATTCCCTCACCACCGTATTTGATCCGGCAGAACGGCGGGCTAACACGCTGGGTATCGCCCTCGATTGGCTGGCCTGCGGTTTGGATCCGGCACGCAGTGTTTTCTGGCGGCAGAGTGACGTGCCGGAGGTGTGTGAGCTCACCTGGTTGCTCGGCACCCTGACTCCCATGGGGTTGTTGGAGCGGGCCCACAGCTACAAGGACAAGACCGCCAAGGGTATTGCGCCCAACTTCGGGCTGTTCGCTTACCCCGTGCTGATGGCGGCCGACATCCTGCTCTACGATACCACCGTGGTGCCGGTGGGGAAGGACCAGAAGCAACACCTGGAAATGACCCGCGATATCGCGATCAAATTTAACCAAACCTACGGCGAAACGTTTGTCGTGCCCGAGCCCTCGATTGCCGAGGAAGTGGCGGTGATCCCCGGGCTCGATGGCCAGAAGATGAGCAAGAGCTACGGCAACACCTTGGAGATTTTCGGTGAGGAAAAGAAGCTGCGCAAAAAGATCATGTCGATCGTGATGGACAGTCGTTCCCGCGAAGAGCCCAAGCCGGATGCTGATCAGCTGCCGGCTTCACAGCTCCTCAAGTTCTTCGCCCCGGCCGACGTTTACGAAGACATCATGAACCAACTTAGGGCCGGCGGCTATGGCTACGGTGATCTCAAGAAAGCGCTCTTTGAGCACTACTGGGAGTTTTACCGCGAAGCACGCGAACGCCGCACCGAGTTATCCGCCAACCTTGATCACGTCGAATCTGTCCTGAAGGACGGCGCGGCGAAAGCTCACGCCGTAGCCCGCGATGTGATCGACCGCGCCCGCCGCAACTGCGGCATCGCGTGAGACAAAATCAGGCTCCGCCGCCGGCGTCAGGGTGGCCCTCGCGGGCGATGTAATCCTCGACGCGGAAGAGGTCGGTGCCGGCCCGCCGGGTGATCTTCAGCAGGGTGTCCATGCTGGCGACTTCCTCGACCTGTTCCTCGAGGAACCACTGGAGGAAGTTCTGGGTCACGCGGTCGTTATGCTCCGCGGCGGCGTCGTAGATTGCTTTGATCTGGTCGGTCACTTTGACCTCCTGATCGTAGGACAACTGGAACACTTCCTCGACGGATTTGAATTCCGACTGGGGCTTCGGCAGGGCGGGGAATTCCACTGTCCGATCGGTGTCATTGAGGAACTGCACCATCTTGAGGGCGTGCATGCGCTCCTCGTCAGCCTGTTGGGCAAAATACTTGGCCATTTCGGGGAGGGCCTCGGCATCGCACCACGTGGAGACGGCGATGTATTGATAGGAGGCGGCGAATTCGTGGCCGACCTGTTCGTTCAGCAGTTCAGCGGCTTTGTCGTGAATCATGATGTTTCCAGCGATATGCGAAAAAGAGGGGATGTAAATTTAAGTCTGCCGGCGCCTACACGAAATGGGTGATCACCCACCAGAACAGGGGGATACCGAAGACGATGTTGAGCGGGAAGGTGATGCCCATGCTCATGGTGAGATATGTGGCGGGATTGGCCTCGGGCAGCACATCCTTGAGGATGGCCGGGGCCACGATGTAGGAGGCGGACGCACAGAGGGTGGTGAGGAGCAGGGCATCACCATGGGCGAAACCGAAGAGTTTGCTCAGTAGAATCGCGATGAAGCCATTCACCGCCGGAGCGCCCACCGCAAACACCATCAACATGACGGGGAACGATTCGATTTGCTTAAACTTCCGTCCGACCATTGTGCCCATGTAGAGGAGGAAGAAGACCAGCATGCCGGTGAACATGTCGCCGCCGATGAAGGCCGATAACGGTGATTCATCCGTGCCCAGGCGTTTCAGAATGAACCCGATCACCATGCTTCCGACGAGGACGAGCAGCGTGCCGTCGGTCAGAGCCTCCTTGATGACTTTGGCCGTGGATTTGGCGCCGGGTTTTTTCGACGCGATTTGCGCCAGGACCACCGCGAAAACGATGGCCGGCGTTTCCATGACCACCAGAGCCACGGTCATGTAGCCTTCGTAGGTTTGACCGATGGATGTCAGGAAGCCTGCGGCCGTGATGTAGGTCAGGGTACTGTTGGAACCGTAGGTCGCACCAATGGCGGCTGCGTCGGCCACTCCCAGAGGTCGTTTCAGTAGCAAGTAGGAGTAGAATGGCACGAGGGCACTCATTCCAATGATGATGCCGATGATGACGATGCCGTCACCGGACAGGGTCGAGTGGTAGAGGCTGATGCCGCCCTTGAAGCCGATCGACAGCATCAGATAGAGGCTGAGGAAACGGACTACCGGCTCGGGGATGGAGAGGTTCGACCTCAGCAGGACTGCCACGAAACCGAGGATGAAGAAGAGGACGCCTGGATTGAGGATGGTGGTGAGTGCTTCCATGATGTGGTGTGATTGTGGATGACGCAGCGATCTCCGCTGCGACGCATAGACCATCACAGTCGCGGTTGTTCTTTCCATTATGTCTTTTGGGGAATATTGTTCGGAAAAAGCGAACGATGGCATTTCTGAATTTCCACCATTTGAGGTATTTCCGGGCGATTGCGAACGACGGGACTCTGACTGGCGCCGCGAATCGTCTCGGTGTTTCGCAATCCTCGATCAGCGTCCAGTTGCGCCAACTGGAAGAGAGTCTCGGCCAGGCCCTCTTTCATCGTGAAAAGAAGTCACTGGTCCTGACGGAGGCCGGTCGGATTGCCCTGGACTACGCGGAGTCCATTTTTCGTGCGGGTGATGAGATGCTGGCGACCTTGAGTCATCAGCCCTCAAGCCGACGGCGCATTTTGCGGGTGGGTTCGGTCGCGACCTTGTCGAGGAACTTCCAGTTGAAGGCCTTGCAGCCGTTCATTGGGCGTGACGACGTCGAGTTGGTGCTCCGCTCGGGGAGTCAGGCTGATCTGCTTCGTCAGCTGAGGGCACACACCCTCGACGTCGTGCTGTCGAATCAGGCGGTGAGAAAGGATGCTGAAACGCCGTGGCACAGCCATTTGTTGGAAGAACAGGTGGTGGCGCTGGTTGGTCGCAAGTGGCGAGGTCGGAAAGTCTTTCGCTTTCCCGGGGATCTGGGCCGCGAACCGCTTTTGCTTCCCACTGCGGATAGCGCGGTTAGAGGGGCCTTCGACCTGGTGATGGAGAGGGCTGGGATTCGCCCGGTGATCGCCGCTGAGGTGGACGACATGGCGATGTTGCGGCTATTGGCGAGGGAGGGTGCGGGTCTGGCCCTTGTCCCTCCCGTGGTGGTGACCGGGGAACTGGAACGGGGTTCCTTGAAAATCCATCACCGTTTCGATGACATCCGCGAACGATTCTTCGCCATCACGCCGAGTCGGCGCTTTCCGAATCTCCTGGTGGACGACCTGGTGAATGGCTTTGCCGATGTTGGTTGATGGCTCGGCTGTCATTCGCCATGTGGCGCGGATTCGGTGGTGGGTGATGGGGTGGTTCCGTGGGCGTGATACCTACTCCGCCGTGATCCGGACGTTCCGGAACATGAAGGGATTTTCGCTGACGCGCAGCGGTTTCCCACTGGCAGTGGACACCCCGCGATACTTCACTTCGCGGGTGATGGTTGGAGCGTGGGGGGTATCATGGCCCTCATGGATCAGCTTCGGATTGAAGTTTGCGAAGATGGCCGGGGATCTGCCATGTGTTGCCTGGTCGGAATCCCGGATGTCCAGTCCGTCGATCAGGATCTCGCGAGGGAGGTGACAGGGATAGCCGAAATCGTGTTGTCCATCATTCTGACCATCGAGGACGGTGGGGGTGTATTTTCCCGGAGGAGGATTGAAGCGGCAGTTCCTGATCACGAGATCCCCATCCCAGGTGCT
Organism: uncultured Opitutaceae bacterium; assembly: GCA_937128785.1. Lineage (GTDB taxonomy): Bacteria > Verrucomicrobiota > Verrucomicrobiia > Opitutales > Opitutaceae > Actomonas. The sequence goes on from CAKZMS010000637.1 coordinate 4,525, forward strand.
GCCGTAGTCCGGACGCAGGCTGATGAAGTGCCGGCTGTTCACCGTGCTATTCTCCACCTCGAACGTGCCTCCTCCGGTCAACTTGATGCCCAGGTAACCGATGGTGGAGTTGCGGATGGCTCCATGGGTGACTCCCTGATGGGCGTCGAATCGTGAGAGACTGCATCCCTCCAGGATCAGGTTCTTGCAGAAGTTCGATCCCATGATGCCCCAGCGGCTGCGATCCATGATGTCGTTGCTCTGGGTGCAGTTGATCAAGGCCACGTTGGCTGAGCGATTGATGTTGATGTCGTAGGTGCCCATGCTCACCCGGCCTCCTGCGGCGCTGGCCTTGGAGTAAAACTTCCTTCCTGTCAAAACGACCTCCTTGAGGACCACATCTGAGCATCGGGAGATCCGGATGAAGCCCGAATAGGGTGGTCCGGTCTCGCCCTCGCCCTTCACGAGGTGGGTCAGGCCATCGATCAAGACATTCGAACGTTCGACCAAGATACCCCGATCGTAGTAGGAGGTGGTCTTCCTTGTGCTGGCGATGGTCGTGAAGGTTCCACCGCGGAGGGTCAAGCGGTCGTCGTCGATGGGCAGGAACTCCGCGTGGGTCACGTTCGGGTAGTCCCAGATGATGGGGGTCCGCGGATCCACCTTGCCAGCCTTGTCGACAAGGAATACCTCGTTTTGTGGACTGCCATTGTTCCGGTTCTTTCCACGTCGGATGAATCGGCGGGTGCCGGTATCTGTCACGTGCACGAGACCGGGCCCCGGGAGTTCCTGGGCAATGGCGGACTGGCCTTTGGAGAGGGATTCGAGCGATGTGAGACTGGTTGGTTTCAACCGTGTGCAGACACGAAAGACGGGGGCACTGTGGTTCTCGAGTTTCGTATCATCGATCAGGAACCGGGCTTCGCCGAAGTCCGTGTCGGTTTGAATCTGGATCGTCCGTTTTGCCCCGCCGATGTAATAGGTGGCTCCGTCGCGCGCTCTTACGGACGAGCCTTGTTCATTGGCATGGGAATGGGCCTTGGCGAGTGCTTCGAAGTCATCGGTCCGGCCATCTCCTTTGGCACCAAATTCCTCGTAGGTCACGATCATGGAGGTCCGGGGAGACACGGGCTCGGCGGCACCGATGGAAATCACGCTCAGAAGGGCGAGAACGAGCAGCGGGGGCTGGAAGCGAAGTAATTCCATCGTATGGATAGCTCTGATACTCGGGGAGTTGACCCATGCTTTCGCGAGATGGCGTTCGAGGGGAGGTGGGATTTGGGTCGCCACATTCCACTGATCCGCTCACTCCATGGAGAAGGAGCAGGATGCAGTGGGACCCGCTCGGTTTTCCGCAGGTCCGACGTTTCCCAGACCGCGGGAAGCCCGACCCGGAAAGGAATGGTCCGGCGATTGATTCCGTGGGCTTTACGCTAGGCGGGTGGGGTGGGTCTGCTATGGCTCTCGGCGATGAATCGCCTCTTTCTCCATGGGCTGGCACTCCTTGTGACGGCCGCGACTGCGGATTGCGCGGAACTCCGCGCCTTTATGGGCGCCAAACTGTTGCCCATTGCCTCTCC
>CAKZMS010000638.1 GCA_937128785.1 uncultured Opitutaceae bacterium
TACCGCCAGCGCGCTGCAAACCGGAGCGGTGATGGTGGCTCATGCGGAAGACATGGACCGCGAGATGTGGGTCGATTTTCTCTCGGCTACCGGTCTGGCGTCGGAAAACGGCATGGTTGGACTGGGCTATGTGGAACGCGTCACACGGGATGAGATTGATGCGTTCGAGGCCCGGATGCGGGCGACGGGACTGCCTGATTACGTGGCGGAACGTGCGGGTGACCACGATCCGCTCTACCTGGTGGCCTACATTGAACCGTATGGGGATAACGAGGGAGCGTTGGGCATCGATATCGCTAATGGGGTGACTCGTCGCTCGGCCGCCGAAACAGCGACCCGAGAGAACCGGGTCTCCATGTCGCGCCGGATTCGAGTCATCGTCGGTGAACAGGAAACCCCCGGCTTCCTCCTCTTTTATCCGGCGTTCCGAGAAGGTGCTTCGGTCGCAACCGTCGAACAGCGGGAGGCCAATCTGACCGGTTGGGTTTACGCGGCGGTGCGGGTGGATGCCCTGGTAGCTCCTCTGGAGGAACAGTATCTTCGCGAAATCAGTTTCACCGTGCACGAAGGCGGTGCTGATGAGGATGGTCGCATCCTGTGGGACAGTCTTGATCGTGACCTTTCCCAGACATTGGAAGGCGTGCAGGAAGTGGATGTGTTCGGCCAAACCTGGACGGTGCGCACTTACCCAAGACCCTCTTTGATCCGGGCCCCCGCCCACGGCTACGCTTGGACAATCCTGGGACTCGGTTCATTGGGTTCACTCGGGGCGATTTTGCTGACGCTGCGACTGACGGACAGTCGCCTGCGGGCATGGCGCCTCGCCGAAACCGCGGCGGAAGAAATGGCCGTCCAGGAAGCCCGGTTGAGGTCGGTCTTCGAGGCTTCACCGGTTGGTCTCAGATTGCGGGAGTATGACGACCAGGAGGATGAACTCTTGGTTAATCCGGCGTACTCCCGGCTTACGGGTATCCCGGCAGAAAAGGCCAGCGATCCACAGAGCTTCCTCACGCGCCTGCACCCTGATGATGCGGAAAAATGGGAATCGATGGTCCGCTCAATCGATGCTGGCGAAACCGATCAAGCCAGCGAGGAACTTCGTTTCAACCACGTCGACGGCCGCACGATCTGGGTCGAGTATCTGCTGCGTCGCTTCGATAATCCGGAAACCGGCACCCGTCGCGTGGTGGTGGCCATGGTCGATATCACCGCTTTCAAGCAGCAGGCCCAGGATTTGCTTGAATCGAAGGAAGCCGCCGAGCAAGCCAGCCTCGCGAAGAGCCAGTTCTTGGCCATGATGAGCCATGAGATCCGCACCCCGATGAACGGCGTGATCGGCATGGCCTCCCTGTTGCTCGAGACCGAGCTGACGGAAGAGCAGACGGACTGCGCCGAGACCATCGCACGCAGCGGCACCGACTTGGTCGACATCATCAACGACATCCTCGACTTCAGCAAAGTTGAGGCCGGTCAACTCGATCTCGAAAACGAACCCTTCCCGCTCGGACAGTGCATCGAGAGTGCGATCGACCTTAACACCATGCGAGCAGCCGAAAAGCAACTGGAGCTCCTGCTCGACGCCGACGCCGACCTGCCCTGCCAAGTGATGGGTGATTCGACCCGCCTGCGTCAGGTTCTGATCAATCTGCTCTCCAATGGCGTTAAGTTCACCGAAGACGGTGAGGTCGTGTTGAAAGTTTCCCACCTCGGAACCGATGGTGGTATCGCACAAATCAAGTTTGAGATCATCGACACCGGTATCGGCATCGCTCCGGAAAGTATTGATCGGCTCTTTGAGTCTTTCACCCAGGCCGATGCTTCGATCACCCGCCGCTACGGCGGCACAGGTCTTGGTCTGGCTATCACCAAACGCCTGGTGGAAATGATGGGTGGCACGATGAACTGCACGAGTGAGATCGGCCAAGGCACGACGTTCCACTTTACCTTGCAGCTGCCGGTCGCGCCAGAATCCGCTCCCCCTCCGCCCCCGCCCCCACTCGAAGGCAGTGTATTGATCGTGGTGGGTAACACGTATCAGGGAGAAATCCTGGCCGCCCAATGTTCGGTGGCGGGACTCAATCCGCGAATTGCCCACAGCCGCGAGGCAGCCCGTGACGTCGCCGCGGATATGCCCCAAGTCGACGTGGTCTTGATCAACCAGGAACTGACCGGGGTTTCTGGACCGGACGAGATTGAACCACTGCAAAACACCCCCGGTTTGGCGAACGCCCGGTATGTTGTTTTGGCCCCTGCCAATCGCGCCCCGCGAAAGGGGTCCGACGCAAGTATTGCTGCTACTCTGAGGCGTCCGGTGAAGCTCAACACCTTATGCACAACGCTGGCCAAAACGTTTGATGCCCTGCACCGCGGAGAACTGGCTCCCGCTGGGCTCACACCGCCAATCGCCTCAGTAGAGGCGACCCGGGTACTCAAGGTCTTGGTCGCCGAAGACAATCTGGTGAACCAGAGGATTTTTAAACAGATGCTGACCGGTCTGGATCAGGACTTTCGCATGGTCTCGGACGGCTCGCAGGTCCTACCAGCGCTGCGTGAAGAGATGGCAGATTTGGTGTTGATGGATGTGCAGATGCCGGTGATGGGAGGGCTCGAAGCCGCCGAAGAAGTCCGCCGGGCCCTGAAGGTCAAAGACGCCCCCTGGATCGTTGCGGTCACCGCGAATGCGATGGAAGGCGATCGCCAACGCTGTTTGGCGGCCGGCATGAATGACTACATTTCCAAGCCTCTGAAGGTTGAGGATGTGAAGGCTGCACTGGAACGCGGCCGAACTGCTCTGGCGGGTAGTTTGGGTGACAGCGCCCGGAGCTGACGGAGAGATTCTCCGGAAAGTTTTTGGGTTTTTTGAATCCACTGCGGGATTTGAGGCGAATGTTGCAGCGATGGACCTTGCGGCGCCCTGCCGCCAAGCCGTCGAAAATTCCACTGACTCACGTCATTATGAAACTGAAAACACTCCTCACCGCCGTGGCTTTGCTCGCCTCGGTTTCCCTCGTATCCGCAAGCCACCACGGGAAGCACGCTTCCAAAGACATCGTCGACACCGCCGTAGCTGCGGGTTCCTTTGAAACGCTCGCCGCCGCCCTCGGTGCAGCCGATCTGGTTGGTGCCCTCAAAGGCGAAGGTCCGTTCACCGTCTTCGCGCCCACCGACGAAGCATTCGCCAAGCTCCCTGCGGGCACGATCGATTCGCTCCTCAAGCCCGAGAACAAAGATAAACTGGTCGACATCCTCACCTACCACGTCGTGGCTGGCGAGGTTCCCGCCAAGGTGGCGGTCACGCTGACCGAAGCTGAGGCCCTCAACGGCAAAAAGATCACGTTGATGGTCAAGGGGGGCGACCTGTTCCTCAATGAATCGAAGGTCATCAAGACCGATATCAAGACCAGCAATGGCGTCATCCACGTGATTGATACCGTGCTGATCCCTTCTTCGTAGTTCTCCCGATCGATACCGATGGCAGTGGCGGCTTTGATGCCGCCACTGCCCCCGAAACCTTCTTCAACCCACCCCTGCACCGATCATGAAAATCAGAATCCTCCTCACCGCCGCGGCCGTTGCTGGTCTCTCGCTGATAGCCTCCGCCGCTCACCATGGTGAAAAACCATCCAAAGATATCGTCGATACGGCGGTCTCTGCCGGCAGCTTCCAAACGCTCGCCGCCGCCCTGGGCGCGGCTGATCTGGTCGACACCCTCAAAGGCGACGGTCCGTTCACCGTCTTCGCCCCGACCGACGAAGCCTTTGCCAAACTTCCTGCAGGCACAATCGAGTCACTCCTCAAGCCGGAGAATAAAGATCAGCTCGTCGACATTCTGACCTATCATGTCGTCGCCGCCGAAGTGCCCGCCGAAGTGGCCCTCACTCTCGACGAAGCTGGTGCGCTGAATGGCGACACCATCGCGCTCACCCGCCGGGATGGAGATCTCTTTCTCAACGACTCCAAAGTCATCAAAACCGACATCAACACGTCCAACGGCATCATCCATGTGATCGATACCGTGTTGCTCCCTCCGTCGATGACCGCGAGTGCCGAGCCCATCAGTAACGCCGGTGCCACCTTGGTGAGCATGGCGATCGAAAAAGGCGCGCCGCTCTACAACCACGGCAACCATGCGGCATGCGCGGCCGTCTATGAACTCGCCGCGGAGGCCCTGCTGCTGATGCCGGCGGGTACAGTGAGTGAAGGTCAGGAGAAGATGATTCGCTCCGCTCTCATGACCGTACGCCACAGTTCCAACCCCACCGACAACGCGTGGACCCTCCGTCGGACCTTTGATTCGATGATGGCGCCCATGATGTAAAATAGCCGATCCGGTTGTCTCGCCGCTGATTTCTGATTCCCACTGCATGGTGCCTCGGTCCAATCCAGATCATTCAGTGGAGGAAATCCTCCCGCGAGTCGCCCGGCGCGAACCGCAGGCGATGACTCAATGCATTGATCAGTTTGGTGGACTCGTATGGAGCATCACGCGCCGTTACGTTCAACCCGACACGGAAGCCGAAGACGTTGTGCAAGAGACTTTCGCCGAAATATGGTCCAAGGCCGACCGGTTTGACCCCGCCAAGGCCTCCTCCTCCACCTTTATCGGTTTGGTTGCGCGGCGGCGGAGTATCGATTGGCTACGTCGGAAAAAGCGCCGTCCTGAATTGCAGCCCCTACCCGAAGATTTCGACCAGAAACTCCCTGCCCCTGCGGCAGAAGCCTCGCGGGTGGACACCGAGTCTCTGCATGCCGCTCTCCGGCAACTGCCCGATGAGATCCGGGAGCTGTTTCAACTCCACTTTACCAGCGGTCTTACCCACCCGGAGATTGCTGACCGCACCGGGTTGCCTCTCGGCACCGTCAAAACCCGCCTGCGCCGCGGCCTGATTTCCATGCGGGCCCTGATGCGCGGCGACCAACCGGAAGGAGCTGCGTCATGAGTGATCTCAATTCCCGCGATCGTTTTGATGAACTGGACGCCGCTCGGGCGTTGGGTGACCTGTCCGCGGAAGAGCACCGCGAATGGTCTCAGCTCATTGAGGAGCATGGTTTCACGCCCGACGTCGAATTGGATCTTTTGGTCGCGGGGCTCGACTCCTCGCTGGCGGAATCCTCCGATACACCGCCTCCCGACCTGATTAAGAAACTGGAGGCGGACACTGCTCGCTTTATGCCGTTGGCCGCAGAAACGCCACAGCCGGTCGTAGCAGAGGTGATCCCGTTCTGGCGGCATCCGGCGCTGGGCTGGGCTGCTGCCGCGTGTTTTGCCTTGGTCCTGTTCATGTCTTCCGGCGGTTCGGATGCTGAACCCTCGTGGGGCGAGCAGCGCCAGGCGCTACTAAGTGAGCAACAAGCTGTGCAGCTCGCGTTCGCCGGCACGGAAAACTTTAGCGGACTCGAGGGTGATGTGGTGTGGACCGACGAATCTCAAACCGGGTTCATGCGCTTTAGCGGGCTGCCGGTCAACGATCCCACTGAAGCCCAATACCAATTGTGGATCGTTGACCCGGAACGGGATGAGCGTCCCGTGGACGGCGGCGTCTTTGATATTCCCGTGGGTGGCGGCGACGTCGTCATCCCCATTCGCGCCGCGCTGCGGGTCGATGATCCCGTGGCCTTCGTCATCACGGTCGAACAGCCCGGCGGCGTGGTCGTTTCCAAACAGGAAATCGTCGCCGCCATCGCCTCCCGCGGCTGAAGCCCCTACCCTTTACTTCACCAACGTAGTCACACACTCGAGGTGGCGGGTCTGAGGGAAGAGGTCGAAAGGTTGGACGTCCGTCACCGTGTAGTTGGCCTCTTTGAAATGCACGAGATCGCGCATCTGGGTGGCGGGATCGCAGCTCACGTAGATCACGGCCTTCGGTCCGAACGCGAACAACTGCTGTAGGAACGCTTCGTCACAACCTTTCCTCGGGGGATCGATCACCATCACCGTATCGGCGGGATCAAACTCAAGGTCGGCAAAGATTGCCGTCGCATCGCCGGCGATGAACGTCGCGTTGCCGATGGCATTGGCCTTGGCGTTCTCGGTCGCAAACTGCACGGAAGTCTCGCTGATCTCCACGCCGGCCACGGCCTCAAAATCAGGCGCGAGGGAAAGAGCAAATAGTCCGCTGCCACAATACGCATCCACAAGCTGCCGCACTCCCGTCGCCACGGCTTGGCGACGCACGTAATCAGTGAAGGCCGGGAGAATGAACGGGTTGTTCTGAAAAAAATCGCGGGCGAGAAAGTGGAGTCGCAAATCGGGCCGGTCGCCGGGTTGATCAATGACTTCGTGAATGACCGCGTCGTGTTCAGTCACGACACCCTCTGCGGCGTGACGCAGCAGGAGGGTCGCTCCTTTTTTGAATTCCTGCCGGGCGAGCTTGGCCTGCACCTCGGCGCGCACGTCGGCTAGTTTGGTGTTGATCGCTTTGGTGGCGATCGGGCACGTGGGCACATCCACGATGTTGCTCCGCGTACCTTGCTTGAGGAATCCGATGGGAAACGACTCGTCGCCTGCTTCGTCGGTCCAAGGCTTGGTCTGAAAATGCGGGGTGATCTTGGATCGGTAGCCGAATTGTTCAGGCGAGCCGATGACCGGATTCACCGGGTGGCTGATCCCCGCCAGGTGTTCCAGCAGTTCGACCACCTGTTGGCGTTTCCAATTCAGCTGACCCTTGTAGTTGAGGTGCTGATACTGGCAGCCCCCGCATTGGCCAAACACCGGGCAACGGGGCTCCACCCGATCCGGAGAGGCGGTCATGACCTCCACCAAATCCGCCTCGGAGAAGTTCTTTTGATTTCGAAATACCCGGGCGCGGACCCGCTCACCCGGGAGTGAGAATGGGACCATGACGACCCATGAGCCCTGGCTGGGCTCATGGGTCGAAGTATCAGGCCTACAAGTATCAAGTATCAAGGAGTCGGACGTTGGGGCAGGTGTGGGTAGCTGCACGCGGCCCAGGCCTACGCCTCGGTTGGTCAGGGTCGTGATGTCCATCTCGATCTCCGTGTG
>CAKZMS010000639.1 GCA_937128785.1 uncultured Opitutaceae bacterium
ATCAAGAGTCACGAGAGGATGAAACAGGCGGTGTTGGCGATTCATCAACAACGCGAAGAAGTCAGCGCCTCCGATGCCTCCTGACTCCACGTCACCATCGAAATCCACGACGGGCTGGGGGCCGGGCCTACTCGTCGCGGCCACGGGCGTGGGAGCCGGAGATCTCATTGCCGCTGCGGTAGCAGGAAAAGCCTTTGGGGTATCCGTGCTCTGGGTCGTGATCGTGGGCGCGGTTTTGAAGGGGCTCCTGAATGAAGGGATCGCGCGCTGGCAATTGGCAACCGGCACCTCGGTCATCAGCGGATGGCGGGAGCAGTTGCCGCGTTGGATCTCCTGGTATTTTGGCGGTTATCTCGTGATCTGGGGGTTTCTCGTGGCGGGTGCATTGGGTTCGGCTTCGGGCGTGGCCTTCAAGTCCCTTTGGCCAGACGCGCCCGGATCGGTCGGGATTTGGGCGGTGATTCACGCCTTGGTGGGATGGGCGATCGTGCGGTGGGGGAGGTTTGCGATTTTTGAGAAAGCGATGCGAGTCCTGATCGCGATCATGTTTATCGTGGTGCTCGTTTGCGGCTGGCAGTTGATGCCTTCCGGGGGAGAAATGCTACGGGGCCTACTCTGGCCAACGATGCCGGCCGGCGGGCTATGGCTGTTGTTGGGCCTGATGGGGGGCGTAGGCGGCAGTGCCACGATGCTCTGCTATGGTTACTGGATGCGCGAGCGCGGTTGGGAAGGGACCGCGGTGTTGCAGGGAGCACGCAAGGACCTCGTGGCCGCCTACGGACTGACGGCGCTGTTTGGCGTGGCGATGATCATCATAGCGGCAGGGGCCCAACCGGACGACGCCTCGGGCACCGCGTTGGTGGTGGCGTTGAGTGATCGGCTGGGAGAGTTATTCGGGGCGTGGGGACGACTCGCTTTTCTGACCGGATTTTGGTGTGCCGTGTTTTCGTCACTCATCGGAGTGTGGCAGGGCGTCCCATACCTTTTTGCCGACTGGTGGCAGGGGATTTTCAAGTCCGAAACGAAAGCAGAGGCCGATGCCCAGAGTTCGAGCTACCGGTGGTTTTTGATTTTTCTAGCGGGCCCTCCCTTGACTCTACAGGTGTTTGATCGCCCCCTTTTGGTTGTGGTGATTTATGCCGTGGCCGGAGCGTTTTTCATGCCGCTGTTGGCGGGAACCCTGTTGGTCATGAACAATCGCACCAAGGCCGTGGGCAGTCTGAAAAACAGCCGCTGGGTCAACGCGGGATTGCTGCTTTCGCTGCTCCTGTTCGGGGTGTTGTTTGTCGTAGAAGTATTCAATCGGCTGACCTTGTAGTCGGGCAGTATCGCGCTTGAGCTAGCCTCATAGACGCAAAAAAGCCGCCCCGAGGGGCGGCTTGAGAAAAGGGAGGTTCAGCGAACTCAGAGCGAAGCGCGGAGGTCGTCGAGCTGACCAGCCGAACCGAGGAGCACGTTACGGCTGGCAATGAACTTCGCGTATTCGGCGATGAAGATCTTTCCAGGCGGACGGAAATCGAATTGCTCCGGGTTGGCCTGGAAGAACTCGCGGTGGACGCGGGTCCAGACGAGACGGCCATCGGTATCGATGTTCACCTTGGTCACGCCCTTCTTGGCGGCGGGGAGATATTCGTTCACGTCGACGCCCATGGAACCGGCGATTTCACCACCGGCAGCATTGATGCGAGCCACTTCGTCTTGCGGGACCGAAGAGGAACCGTGCATGACGAGCGGGAACTCCGGCAGGCGCTCCTTGATCTTGTCGAGGACATCGAAATGGAGGGACTGACGGCCCTTGAACTTGAAGGCGCCGTGGCTGGTGCCGATGGCGCAGGCGAGGGAATCGCAGCCGGTTTGTTCGACGAACAACTTGGCTTCATCGGGATCGGTCAAGCAGGCGTTGCCTTCCTCGACGACGATGTCCTCTTCGACCCCACCGAGCATACCGAGTTCGGCTTCGACGGAAATGCCTTTGGCGTGGGCCCGGTCGACGACACGCTTGGTGATGGCGACGTTCTCTTCGAACGGGTCATGGGAAGCGTCGATCATGACCGAGCTGAAAAAGCCGGAATCGATGCAATCATAGCAGGTCTCCTCGTCGCCGTGATCGAGATGGACGGCAAAAATGGCGTCCGGGTAGATGACGGAAGCAGCCCGGATGATGGCCTCAAGCATGCGCTTGTCGGTATACTTCCGAGCTCCTTTGGAGATCTGAATGATGAAGGGAGCCTTGGATTCGATGGCGCCTTGGAAGAGGCCCATCGCTTGCTCGGCGTTATTGATATTGTAAGCTCCGACGGCGTATTTGCCGTAAGCGTGCTTAAACAACTGTGCAGTAGTGACGATCATGTTGCGGTTAGGATGTGGGTTGAAAGTGACCGAACAGCGAACCTACCTGCCGGGAGTTTCGCCGGGCAAGGGGTTTTTAGCACACAAGGTCATTCTCAGCGGCGCAGTTCTTGGCTGAAGCTGCGCGTGGATGGATGCGAGGGGCCCACCTGGCGGGGTTTATCCGCCGCCACCCGGTCCGGTCGACGTGGCATTGACTCCACCTGCGGCGGGCGGATTGCGGGCGGCTTGGGCCTCACGGCGCATGATGGCGGAGAGCTCCTGAGCCGCTGCCTGCTCTGCTTGAATATCGACCAAGGACTGGAGCTGATCCGTCGCGAGAACGCCCTGCGCCCGGGCAATGGTATCATCG
>CAKZMS010000640.1 GCA_937128785.1 uncultured Opitutaceae bacterium
TGGTGGCCCAATTAAAATCCTCGAAAATATTTCGAGATTACCAGGACGCCTTTCGTGAAACCACGGACATGCCGCTCAATTTACGAGCGGTGGAGAGCTTCGATTTGCCCCATAGCGGGGACCCTCAGGAGAACCCTTTTTGCGCCTTGATGGCGAAATCCAACCAATCCTGCGCCGCTTGCCTGCAACTGCAGGCCTCGTTGGAACAAGAGGCGGAAATGGAGCCCAAGTCCCTCAAGTGTTTCGCCGGCCTGTGCGATTCAGCGGTGCCGGTGAGGGTGGGTGAGAAGTTGGTGGCCTTTCTGCAAACCGGCCAGGTGTTGGCCAACACGCCGACCAAGAAGCAGTTCAACCGGGTTGCGGAGCAGGTTATCAACTTCGGTAAAGAGGTCGATATGAAGAAGCTTGAGGAGGCCTGGTTCCAGTCCCGCGTGGTTTCGAAAAAGCAGCACGAGTCGATTCTCCGACTGCTGTCGATTTTCTCTCAGCACCTCGCAGCGCTCAGCAATCAACTCATGGTGCAGGAAGAGACGGCTGAAGCTCCGGCCATCGTGCGGGCACGTGACTACGTTGAAGACGAGCACATGGAAGAAATGTCACTCGATGAAGTCGCCAAAGCAGTGAACATGAGTGCTTTCTACTTCTGTAAGATGTTCAAGAAGTCCACGGGCATGACCTTCACGGACTACCTGGCGCGGGTGCGGGTGGAGAAGGTGAAGAACCTCCTGCTTAATCCCCACAAACGGATCAGCGAGGCGGCCTTCGAAGCCGGATTTCAATCGTTGTCCCAGTTCAACCGGGTCTTTCGCAAGATCGCCGGCGAAGCGCCGACGGCCTATCGGGAGCGGATTCAACGAGCCGCTTAAGCGACGGCCTCTTTCTTGGTCGAGCTCTTTTTGGCGTGCCGCTCGCGGCTCTGGCACACCGCGCAGAACGATTCAATATCGCGGCGAGCCACTTCATGGAGAGCGTTTTTCAGGTCTTCCAGGCTGGCGCTACGCTCGATTGAAGAAAGATTGGAGAGTTCACCGACGGAAAGGAACAGCACTTCGATCACGGCCTGTTCGGCAGCGCTGAAGTAGGCGAGCAGGGGATTCATCCCGCAGGTGCACTGTTGCCGTTCATTTTGACGGGTGGTTCCGTCGAGATGCCGGCGAAAACGGGCTTGGCGCAGCTCCTTCAAGAGCTGTTCGAGTGTCCAATCCATCAGATAGACCAATGAATCCGGGTGGGCCATCCCGGACGTGACTCTTTCCGCGCGCAAAAGCTCCTCCCAACGGCGACGCAGTTGGGGTCGTTGCGTCTGAAGTGCGCGCAGAAAGCTATCGTGCATGCTTCCTTTATCGCATATCCTTCGTCAATTCGCTCCGCGTGGATTGTTCAGGCATAAGCAATAATTGGTGTAACTATTTGAGAACAAAATATGCACACCTTCTCGGGTTCCCCCTCTGGCACGGTCAAAAATCTTCGGCCGGAGTACTACGCAGAATTTGTGGCAACAAGTGAGGAGCGCATGGCAAGCCCCGCGCAGATAATTCCCGCGTCTTTCAGGTATGGTTCCATCGCCCTCTTTTGAGCTGGCCGATCTCCCGAACCCACATCGCCTCCATGTCTGTTATTCCTCTGACCCTCACCATCAGCCTGTGTCTTGTCTTCACCTTCGTGGTTTTCTTCCTGCGGGAGCACAGTCGCCAACGTTTCAGTTCGGCCGAAAGCGACGCCTTGTTACCCTTGGCTGACGAGATGCCTCGGGTCGCCGATTCCTCGCGGGGATCCGCCGCCCGGACCCGCCACCAGCCCAATCACACCCATGCCAACGGTAAACCCTGCGGCTGCAAAACGGGCGAACATCCTCCGTGTTCCGGGTGCCTTCGCCCCAAGGATGCCGCCTCTTCACCGTCCGCCTGACCGCAGGCGGATTCGTCATTTTACAAACCCTGACTCAATAGCCCATGTCCGCTCGTAACATCACGATCGAATACAACGACAAGGTCGTCCGCCAGTTCATGATCGCCTCCATCATTTGGGGTGCGGTCGGAATGCTGGTCGGCGTCCTCATCGCGTCACAGCTGAACTTCTTCCAGCTCAACTTTAATACGTCGTTTTTGACCTACGGCCGCCTGCGTCCCCTGCACACCAACGCAGTGATCTTCGCGCTCGTAGGTAACATGATGTTTGCCGGCGTCTATTATTCGACGCAGCGACTGGTCAAAGCTCGACTGGCGAGCGATTTCCTGTCGTCCCTGCATTTCTGGGGCTGGCAGGCGATTATTTTGAGTGCGGCGATTACGCTCCCGCTGGGTCTCACCCGCGGTAAGGAATACGCCGAGCTGATCTGGCCGATCAACATCGCCGTCGCACTCATCTGGGTGGTGTTTGCGGTGAACTTCTTCTGGACGCTCGCGAGGCGCCATGAACGCAGCCTTTACGTCGCAATCTGGTTCTACATCGCGACCATCATCACGATCGCGATTCTTTACATCGTGAATCACCTGTCGATTCCGACGGGGATGCTGCACAGTTACGGTCTCTTCGCCGGCGTGCAGGACGGGTTGGTGCAGTGGTGGTATGGTCACAACGCCGTAGCGTTCTTCCTGACCACCCCGATCCTCGGCATCATGTATTACTTCCTGCCGAAGGCAGCGAACCGGCCGGTCTACAGCTACAAGCTTTCCGTCATCCACTTCTGGTCCCTGGTCTTCGTTTACATCTGGGCTGGACCTCACCATCTGCTGAACACCGCGCTGCCCAACTGGCTGCAGATGCTCGGCATGACGTTCTCGCTCATGCTCTGGGCGCCGTCGTGGGGTGGCATGCTCAACGGCCTCTTCACCCTGCGGGGAGCCTGGTCGAAGCTGCGCACGGATCCGGTCATCAAGTTCTTCGCCGCCGGGGTCACCTTCTACGGTATGGCGACCTTTGAGGGTCCGTTACTGTCGATCAAATCCGTCAACGCCCTTGGTCACTACACGGATTGGATCATCGGCCACGTGCACGCCGGGGCGCTCGGCTGGAACGGCTTCATGGCCGCGGGCATGTTCTACTTTCTGGTGCCGAAGCTTTGGAACAAGCCGCTGTATTCCCAAGCGCTGGCCAACCTTCACTTCTGGCTCGGGCTCTTTGGTATCCTGATCTACGTCGCCGCGATGTGGACCTCGGGCATCACCCAGGGGCTCATGCTGAACTCCACCACGGAAGGGGGCACGCTCCTGACCTATCCCAACTTCCTGGATACGCTCAACACAATCCGTCCGCTGATGCTCCTGCGCGTCGTCGGTGGTGGCCTCTACTTCGTCGGCTGGTTGTTGATGGCCTACAACATCGTGAAGTCACTCAAGGGCGCTCAGGCCGTCAACGGCACCATGGAAGTGGTCGTCGAAGACGATGTGCCGGAAGAGGAACGCCCCCTCGGTCCGATTGTGACGGTGCTGAATCCGCCGGTGATTTTCTCCACGGTCGGCACGATCTTCACCTGCGTCTGGCTGTTCGGTGGCCCATTCCTCCAGATCGTGGGTGCGATTGGCACCGCCCTTTGTGTGATCCTCGCCTGGGTCCATTTCGAATCGAAGGGCAAGCGCTGGGCCGCCTGGTATGAACGTCTGCTCGTGAGTGCCGCACCTTTCACGGTGCTGACGCTCGTGGCGGTCCTCATCGGTGGTCTCGTGCAAATCATCCCCGGTATCGTGAGCCATCAGGCCGCGAACGTGGAAGACCGCCTGCAGATTCCCTACACGCCGCTGGAGCTGGCGGGTCGCGATATCTACGTCGCGGAAGGTTGCTACAACTGCCACTCGCAAATGATCCGCACCCTCGTGCCGGACGTCATGCGCTACGGTGATTATTCCCGCCTCGGGGAGTCGATTTATGATCGTCCCTACCAGTGGGGGTCCCGTCGGACGGGTCCGGACCTCGCCCGGATCGGAGGCAAGTATAACGACACGTGGCACTACAATCACACGCTGCGGCCGCGGGATATTTCCGTCGGTTCAAACATGCCCAACTATCCGTGGTTGAACGAAAATGCGACCGACGTGGCCGCGCTCGAATCGAAGATCAATGTCCAACGCATGCTCGGCGTGCCGTACGATGAGATGACCGCCGAAGAAATCCAGGCCTCGGTGGACGCCCAGGCGAACGAGATCGTCGAACGTCTCAAGGTCGACGGCATCTACGTCGCGCCGGACAAGCAGATCATCGCGCTGATCGCCTACCTGCAACAGCTCGGAAACTACCAAGAAGTCACGCCTGCGATGGCGAGCCGCTAACCCCGAACATCCCCTCGAACCATGTTTCGCCGAATCTTAATCGAAGACTGGACCGTGATCTTCACGATCGTCGCGTTCATCACCGTGGCCTCCATCTACTTGACCATGCTCTACCGCACCCTGCGGTTGCGCCGGCCGCAGGTTGACCACCTCTCCCAACTGCCTTTTGCCGAAGATACCGGCAAAGCCACCGCCAACTCCGCTGCTCCCAAAAGCCATGAGTGACAACGATAAGCCGACCCCTCCCGTCGAAGGTTCCAAACGCAAGCACGTCTACGACGGAATCGAAGAATTCAACAAACGGTTGCCCAACTGGTGGCTGTTCACGCTCTACATCACGATCGCGTTCTCGATCGGGTATTGGTTCTATTATGCCCAGTCCGGCTTGCCGGAAGGCGATGGCGAGCGGGTCGAGGCGGAGATCGCCCGGATCCAAACCGCGAAGCTTACGTCCGATTTGGTGATCGCCGATGCGAGTCTCTGGGAAATGAGCCAGAACGAAGCGTTTATCAGCTCCGGCAAGGAAACCTACAATTCTCTCTGCGCGGCCTGCCACCTCCCGAGCCTCAAGGGTAAGTCCGAGAGCCCCGCGGCCATCGGTCCGGACCTGACGGACGACGAATGGGTCCATGGCAGCGAACCGCTCGCTCTCTACAAAGTTGTCGACGAAGGTATTTTGGCCAAAGGTATGCCACCCTGGGGACCCACCCTCGGCGTGCAGAAAACCGCCGAAGTGGTCGCCTACGTTCTAAGTTATCACGAAGCCCCGTAATCGGGTCATCGTCTCTATGTTAAGGCACCCATCTCATGCCCCCAGCCCAACGGCCCAGTGTTGATTCTGTAACCACCATCCAGGAAGACGGCTCCCGCTTCTTCCTGCATCCGGCCGATGTGCGCGGTTTCTTTACCCGCCATCGCAAGTGGACCGGTCTGTTCCTGATCGGATTGTATCTGGCGCTGCCGTGGATCAGTATCGGCGGCTACCCCGCGGTGTTCCTCGATGTGGGTGGCCGCCGGTTCCACCTCTTTGGTTACGTGTTGGCCTTTCAGGATGCCTGGCTCCTGTTCTTTGGTATCACGGGGCTGGGATTTACCCTGTTCTTTGTGACCTCCCTGTTAGGGCGGTTATGGTGCGGTTGGGCCTGCCCCCAGACGGTGTTTCTGGAGCACGTTTATCGTCCGATCGAACGATTCATCGAAGGCGATGCCGTGAAGCGGCGCAAACTCGATGCTTCGCGTTGGACGACGGAAAAGATCATCAAGCGCACCAGTAAACAGATCGCGTTCATTTTTGTCTCGGCGGTGATCTCCCACCTGTTTCTGGCGTATTACGTTTCGTTGCCCGAGCTGTGGGCGATGATGCACCACGCTCCCACCGAGCACTGGGGCGCCTTTCTGTTTGTTTTCCTGTTTACCGCGGTGAACTACTTCAACTTCTCGTGGTTCCGGGAACAGCTGTGCATCGTGATTTGCCCCTATGGTCGCCTGCAGTCGGCCCTCACGGACGACAACACGATGGTCATCGGCTACGATGAAAAACGGGGCGAGCCTCGCGGCAAAGCCTCTGATCCCAACGCGGGCCACTGCATCGATTGTAATCGCTGCGTGCAGGTGTGCCCGACGGGTATCGACATTCGCCAAGGCCTCCAACTCGAGTGCATCGGCTGCGCCGCTTGCATCGATGCCTGTGATGAGATCATGACCAAACTCGACCGGCCGAAGGGCCTGGTCCGTTACGACTCCCTCAATGGGCTCGAAGGGCGGAAGACCCGTTGGGTGCGACCGCGCACGATTCTTTACTCGGTACTATTGTTGGTGGGCATGACCGTCGCCACCTTTGCGTTCTCTTCCGTGCGACCGGCCAACATGAGTGTGACCCGCATCACGGGCGCGCCTTACATCGTCAGCGAAGACCACGTCCGCAATCAGTTCCTCGTGCGGGTGGTGAACAAACAGGATCTGCCGGAGAGCTTTGTCCTCGATTTGTTGGGCGGTCCGACCGATCTGGCGGTGACCGGATTTACCGAGACGGTGGAAATTGGACCATTAGGTGAGACGGTGCTGCCGATCGTTTTGCAGGTTCCCCGTTCCACCTACGACGGAAAGTTCACCATCATGGTGTCCCTGCACGATGAGGACGATCAGTTCACCCTTGAGCGCGAGATTGAGTTTATCGGCCCGGACCCCGAACTTCTTCGCCGGAACACTCCCTGATGCCTGTTGACGCCCCCACTGACGAAAAACCGAATTCGTCGAAATCTCTCTGGATCGCCGTGGGCCTCCTCTTTGGCCTCATGGGGGTGGCATGGTTTGTTTTGTTCACCCTGGCCGCTGATAATCCCGTCGAAACGGTGCCGCTCGAACATCGTTCCGAACCCTGACTTTATTTGCCTCTCGTGGAACTTGCCGCTGTTAACACTCCCACTGCCGCCTTGCTGGCCGGTCTCGTGACCAGCCTCCACTGCGCGGGGATGTGTGGACCGCTGGCCTGCATGCTGGCGCCCGCCTCCGCGAAGGCCTCGGGAAGCAAGCCCGGAGGATTTGATCAGGATCCCACCACGATCAATGTCACCTACCATTTGTCGCGACTTTTTGGTTACACCGCGCTGGGAGCGATCGCCGGTGGAGTCGGTCGCGTGCCGCGAGCGTTCTTCAGCGAAACGCTCATGCAGTGGCTGCCCTGGTTGCTGGTAGTGTTTTTTGTGATGGTGGCGACCCGGACGGATTCGCGACTGCCCAAACCCGGCTGGCTGTCCCGGTGGATGTTTCGGTTGCAGGCCAAGTTGCGCGGAGGTTCCCGCCTCAAGATGGCGGCCGGCATGGGGGCGCTCACGCCCTTACTGCCCTGTGGTCCGCTTTACTTTCTGATCGCGCTTTCCGCCATGTCGGGATCGGCGCTGCGGGGGGCGGAGTTCATGCTGGCATTTGGCATCGGCACCGTGCCGCTGTTGTGGCTGGCACAGACCCAACTCGGCTGGATCCGCACGAAACTGGGGCCAACCGCGCTGGTGCGGTTTCAAACCGGTCTGGCGATCATTGCCGCCATCGTAATCAGTTGGCGCCTGCGTGCCACGCTCGGTTTTGACGGGCCGTCCGTGGAGAATTTCATATGTCACTGAGCCCGGCCGAGTCAGAGGCTGCTGCGCTCAACGGGCGCCGTGAATGCAAACACTGTGGCACTCCTTCCAACGGGGAGGAGTTTTGCTGTGCCGGCTGCTCCTACGTTTACCAGCTGATCCACCAGGAGGGACTCGATGCGTTCTACGACATCAAGGATGGGACCACCGCGCCGGCGGATTCGGCCTTGGCGATTGGACGTGACTACGGGTGGCTGGCCACGCTGCAGACCGCGGCCGAAACCACGGCCCGGGAGAAACAGGGCACCCCGCGGTTGCAGCTCTCGGTGCAGGGGCTCTCCTGCGCGGGTTGTGTCTGGCTGATTGAGCGGTTGTTCAGCAAGGAGGCGGGAGCTGGCCGCATTGAAATCAATGCCCAGACCGGGCAGGTGCGGATGAGCTGGCGGTTGAACGCCAAGGAATCGTTTTCCGCGGCTCGCTTTGCCGAGACGCTGCAGCGCTTCAATTACTTGTTGGGACCTCCGGGAAAAACGCGTCCGGGAGCGTCCGAAAGTCGCGATTTGGTGAAGCGGATCGGTCTGTGCACCGCCTTTGCCATGAACGTGATGTTGTTCACGTTGCCGGCCTATTTTGGCATGGCGGCCGACTTCACTTACGCGGGCCTGTTCAACACCCTGGCGCTGGGATTTGGCACACTCAGCCTGCTCGCGGGCGGGGGATATTTTTTGACCCGGGCAGTGCGTGCCCTCCGCGAAGGAGCGTTGCACATCGATCTGCCGATCGCGGTGGGAATTCTGGGAGCCTACATTGGGTCGCTCTCCGGCTGGCTGACGGGGGAGGAGGCCTATGCCTACTTCGATTTTGTCAGCGGTTTCAGTTTGCTGATGTTGATTGGTCGCTGGGCGCAAGTGGCGGCGGTGGAGCGCAATCAACGCCGACTTTTGCAGGAACAGCCCACGCCGCCGCAGGTGAAAGTCTACGCCGCCGACGGCACCGAGACCGAGGCCGCACCGGAAACGCTCAAACCGGGGCAGGTCTGCGGGGTCGCGCGGGGCCAGACCGTGCCGGTCGGAGCTCGGCTCGAAGTTCCGGAAGCCGATTTGAACTTGGC
>CAKZMS010000641.1 GCA_937128785.1 uncultured Opitutaceae bacterium
TTGCCGATGGTCCTTCTACAAGGTTGGGTGAATTAGCATTAGGAAAAAATGTGACCGTAGCATTTATGCCTTGGCAAGGTTATAATTTTGAGGACTCAATTTTAATCTCTGAAAGATGTGTTACAGATGATGTTTTTACATCAGTTCACATTGTTGAGTACGAGATAATGGCTAGAGATACAAAGTTAGGTGAAGAGGAAATAACTAGAGATATACCTAATGTAAATGAAGAAGCCTTAAAAAACTTAGATGAGTCAGGAATTGTGTATATTGGAGCAGAAGTTAATGCTGGAGATATATTAGTTGGTAAAGTTACTCCAAAAGGTGACTCAGCTTCTGGCCCAGAAGAAAAATTATTAAGATCAATTTTTGGTGAAAAAGCAATAGATGTTACTGATACATCTTTAAGAATGTCTAGAGGTAGCAGTGGTACAGTTGTTGATGTTAAAGTTTTCAACAGACATGGTATTGAAAAAGATGAGAGATCGATAACTATTGAAAGAGCTGAAATTGATCGAGCCGAACGTGCCGTGTATCATGATCACGGGACACAAGGACCTGCTCGATCGCATGGATCTCAGCGACCTGGATTCGCTCAAGGCCATCCTAAGCAAACCCTTCAAGATCGACGAATTGGCAAACTGTATTGGTCAACACTGGCCGGAAGCCCTGGTTTAGCGACCAAGCGGCTCAGTCCTCGGTTACAACCAGGCCCGCATTGTCCGCGGCGAGTATCCGCAAATCGGATTCACACTCCGTCGCCGCGAAAACCTCCTGCATGGCCGCTCCCACGCTTTCGGCGTGAGCAGCTTCCGCCACGCAAAGCACACTGGAGCCACTGCCGCTCAGCCAACCGGTCAAGGCTCCGGCATTTTCGCCGGCCCGGATGGCTTCCGCCGCCCCGGGAATGCCCGGAAGTCGATAGGGTTCGTGCAGAAAGTCCCCCGCGGCTCCTCGTAGCTTCTCAAAGTCTCCCGTGGCGATCGCCGCCGTGAGGTAAGCGGCGCTGTTTACGCTACGCACCGCATCCTGATGGGAAATCTGGGCGGGAAGCACCTGACGGCTTCCACTGGTGGCAATCTCCAGTGCCGGCGACGCCACAACAAACTTCAGTGACTCCGGCACACTGACCCGGATGACGTCGACAAAATCAGCCGCCGTCGCGCCACACCGGGACACACAAAAGCCGCCCCACACCCCCGCCGTGGCGTTGTCGGGGTGACCTTCGATGCGGGTGAGCAGTTTGACCTGTTCCGCCTTCGACAGCGGGGTTCCGGTCATGGCGTTGAGGCCTGCCAATACGCCGGCGAGCACGGTGATGCTGGAACCCAGTCCGCGGGAGATCGGCACCTCGCCATCGATTCGATAGGTAAACCCCTCCGGCAACGGATGCCCCAAGGCCGCAAATTCATCACATATGCGATTCACCATCGCAGCAGCGAGCGCATCTGTTTCACGGACCGGTTGCGGCCCGTCATGATCGCCCACTCGCAACTCCACGGTGTTGTAAAGCTGCAGCCCGAGGCCTAACGTATCAAAACCCGCCCCGCAATTGGAGGTGCTTCCCGGGACCCGGACTCGAGTGGTATTCGCCATTTGGATTTATCGTAACAGGAGAGAATTGTGACTAGCGTCGCCCCTTGATCACGCGGTCGATTTCCCGATCAACGACCCGTTTTTTCAAGTCATCGCGCTTGTCGTAGAGTTTTTTACCCACGCAGAGGGCCACTTCGACCTTCACGAGCGCTTCCTTCATGTAAATGCGCAGCGGGATCAGTGACTTTCCTCCTTGGCTCAGGGCTTGATCGATTTTCCGAATCTCCGAACGCTTGAGGAGGAGTTTACGCGTGCGACGCGGCTCGTGGTTGGCATACGTGCCGAAACGATACTCATCGATGTGGGCATTCATGAGCCAAAGCTCGCCCTTTTTCATGCGACCGAAGGCATCATTGATCTGGGCCCGTCCCGCCCGAATCGACTTCACCTCGGTGCCCTTGAGCACCACTCCGGCCTCGAACCTCGACTCCACAAAATAGTCCCGCCGAGCCTTCGCATTGCGAATCTCGGTGAAGCGATTGGTGTCTTTGCCCTTTTTGGCCACAAATCTCCGGGGTTGTCTCGAGAACAGGTCGTAAAAAAGGCGGCACCGCATCAGCGGGCCGCCCGAGATAACTAATTGCCCAGCCGCGCCTTAAGCCTCGGCGGTTTCGAAGACGATCTTGCCTTCGATGATTTCGCGCAGGGCGACATCCTCAGGTGCCAACTTCTCGAGCGACTCCACCAAAGGCCGGCTGCCGCGCTTGAGCTGTTTCACCCGTCGGGAAACGACGTTGATGAGTAAATTCGGGTCGGGCACGGACTGAAGTGCCTCTTTAATGTAATCGTCACGCATGGAACGGAAATGGATTTAAACCGACAGAAACCGGCAAGAGCATGCCTCTGGCTCAGCACCGTCAAGGTCAATCTTGCTTCGGGGCTCCCCCTGCCCGAGACTTCCCGCCATGCTCGTGATCGGATGGACCACTACTTCCTCGCAACCCCAGGCGGAGACCCTGGGGCGCGCCTTGGTAGGAGCCCGCCTCGCGGCCTGCGCTCAAATCGAAGGTCCCGTGACGTCGATCTATCACTGGGAGGATGAGCTACAAACCGACGCTGAATGGCGGCTGACGCTCAAGTTTCTGCCCCAACATCAGGACGCCGTCGAAAAGCGGCTACACGAGCTCCACCCCTATGAAACCCCCCAGTGGGTCACGGTAATTGCCGACCATGTCGCGGAAAAATACTTGTCATGGGCAAAAGCGAACTCTAGCTCCCTTCCCTTTAACGCGTCACAAGCACCCATTTAATCCAATCCACCATGTCCCAACACAAGAGTCTCCAAGGGCCCCGCGGCCTCGTCGTGAAGCGCAACGTCCTCAAACGGTTCGAGCGAGTCGAACTCCTCCGCAAGCGCGGTGAATGGAAAGAAGGCGACCGGGTGGTCGGCCTTAAAAAGACCGAACCCGAACTCTAATTTCCCGGCTTCAAACACTTTAAGGCAGGTCTGCTCCCCGCGACCTGCCTTTTTTGTGCCCTTGGCTCCACCCCGCTCCGCCCTTCCCCTCCCGCATGCAATCCCTCCTCTCCCATCTCCGCGTCGCCATCGTTGGATTTCTCATGGGGTGCGCCGACGTCGTGCCCGGAGTGTCCGGTGGCACGATCGCCTTCATCTGCGGCATCTACGAGCGCCTGATCAACGGCATCAAATCGTTTGATCTCACCAGTGCCCAACTTCTGCTCAAACGGGACTTTAAAGGACTATGGGAGCGAATCCCCTTCCCGTTCTTCATCGCCTTGGGAGTAGGCCTGATCACGGCCATCCTCTCGCTGGCGAAAGTGCTGGAGCACCTGATGATCCACAACCCGGTTCAACTCTGGTCGTTTTTCTTTGGATTGGTGCTCGGGTCGATCCTGCTCCTCGGGAAACAAACCTGGGCGTGGAAAGCGGGAGATTGGGCGGTCTTTTTCGGCTTCGCCATCGGCACGTTTATTTTGGTGGGTCTCAAGTCCCTGGCGACTCCCACCGGCTTGCCCTTTGTCTTTCTGGCCGGGGCGATCGCCATCTGTGCCATGATCCTTCCCGGCATCTCGGGTTCCTATCTCTTGGTCATCATGGGCAAATACGCCGTCATCATCGAGGCGGTCAACGATCGGGATCTTACCACCCTCGCCGTCTTCTGCGCGGGCATAGCGACCGGAATTCTCTCCTTCGTGAGGCTCGTAAGCTGGATGCTTTCTCACCACCGCCACGTGACGCTCATTGCGCTGACCGGCGTGATGGCGGGCGCGCTCCGCACCCTCTGGCCCTGGAAGGAAACCCTCACCACCCGTGTGAACAGCGACGGCGAAACCGTGCCTCTGACCCAGGCCAACATTATGCCCGGCGCGGAAGCCAATATCCTACTCGCGATCGGTCTGGCCGTAATCGGCGGAGCCGCCGTCATCCTGATCGAACGCCTGGCCCGCGCCGAACCAAAGGCGGGTTGAAAGTAAATCAACGGACAGCAAACTAGACGCCCGGACGACGTCGGGCTCGCTACAGGGCGAGAAACCCAGAACCGCGTTGGAGTGGCAGGTAGAGCTGGACCGCTGGGCCAGCCGCGGTGGAGTGGCAACCCCGTCAGCCTGCAACCGGACGGCCCCTCCACCTTCGCCAAGGCTTCAGATGACAAGCCGGTCCGTCCCTTGTTGCTACCCACTCAGTGCGGCTAACCTCCCATCCTAAATATGGCCACAAACAGGTATCCCCCAAAGTTTGGTGTAGACCCGTAGACCCCCTACTGGCTGGCCGCGCCAGCCGAAGCTTTAGTCTTACCGCAAAGCGGAAAGACCGCGCTATGCGCGGCGAAGGCTGGTGCTCCCGGCGAGAATGGTTCCGCGGCGCGGAATCCCTGCGGGATCGATCCGAAGGATCGCCCCATCTCCGTCCCGCGTTGCGGGCCTCCGTCGAACTCACGTGAGTTCAATTCTCGCCACCCAGTCCGAATTTTCTGATCAGCTGGCCGTGCCAGCCGAAGCTTCAGGCGAAGGCTGGTGCTCCCGGCGAGAATCGAACTCACATCATCGGCTTCGGAGACCGGTACACTATCCATTGTGCTACAGGAGCATTTCAGCACTGACCGCAGGCAAATTGCGGGGGATCGGCGCACGCTGTCGAGAGGTTTTTGCTCCGCAATATCCCAGGGCAACCCAGAATACCCTCCGCGCCCATATATCCGTTTCCTCGCCGCGAGATTCTCGACTTCCCGGCTGAAACCACTCCTCTGGCTTTATGCACTGGAAACTGGCCCTATTCGTTTTCTCCACCATTGCTTTGGTCTGCTCGGCCGCCTGAAAACGACGGGACACCCATCAAGGTCTACCAGTCTCTCGACGGCGATGGAATCCGGGAAGAGTTCTACGCGGCGTTGGAAAAATATCTCTACGCCGACTAGTTCCCACCGCTCTGCAGCGTCGAAAGGACGACCGCCTGCTGGTTGATCAAGTCGCCATCTTCGTCGCGATTCTCGAATGCGATCGTGGCCGGCTGATCATCCCAATTGATCCGCAGTAATCCATAGTTGGTTCCGCGATAAACGGGGCCCACGCGAAATCGGTTGGGTTCGTCCACGGACTGCACGCCATCGGTCATACCGCTGGAAGTGAAATCCCACATCGGATACGGCACGTGGGTCCGGTCTCCGCCCATCTCCCGGGAAACCTCGGCCAAATGGCGATCGCCCGAAATGAAAACGACTCCCTCGGCGCCGGTCTCGCCGATCAAATCGAAAAGCCGCTGACGTTCATGCGGAAAGTTACCCCACGTCTCCCAGGCATGTTCGTAGGCAATTACCTGGATGCTGCTCGCGATGATGCGGACATCAGCGGGTTTGCGCAACTCTGACTCCAACCACCGCCATTGCTTCTCCCCCAGCACCGTGGTGGTCGTATCCGCGGTTGGTTGATAGGGGCCGTTTACGCTCTCGGCTGCTCGCTCCAACGGGTCCCGAAAATAGCGGGTATCCAGCATGATCACCTGAACTCGCCGCCCCTCCGGACCGAAAGTCCGCGCGTGATAAACACCATCCCGTTCCCAAAGGGGATTTCCCGGTTCCAATCCGAAGGCCTGCCAAAACTCCTCTTGGGCGACCTGCTTGAGCGCATACTCTTTGCCTTGGTCATTGGCCCCGTAGTCGTGGTCGTCCCACGTCGCCATGAGCGGAGTACGCGCCCGCAAACGCGCATAACCGGCATGATCGTACATCATGGTGTAAGCTTCTTCGAAACGGGCTCGATCGGCTACGGGCGCCATGACCCTCCGACCGTTCTGATACCATACGTCAGCGTAATTATTGTCGCCAATGAACAGGAACAGATCCGGATCGTGGGCGTTGATGGCATCCCAGACCGGCTGGGGTTCGCGCTCTTTGGCGCAGGAACCAAACGCAATCACCTTAAGAGTGAGGGCCTGATCGGATTCAGGGTAGGCCAACGACGGGTTGCCAGCGTACAGCAGAGAAGGCACGGCCATGAAGGCGCACACCAAACCGATTCGGGTCTTAAAATTCGCCATGCCCGAACCAAACAAAAACGCCCGCAGAAGCGAGCGTTTGCCGGGATCTTTGGGAGGAATTTTGCGCGGGCCTCAAATGTGGATCGCTTCTCCCATCGACGCGGCCGCCGCTTCCATCAAAGCTTCGCTCAACGTGG
>CAKZMS010000642.1 GCA_937128785.1 uncultured Opitutaceae bacterium
CCACCAATCGTCAGGATGTGTTTTTGCATCTGCCGGATTGGCAACCCAGCATGTCGGTGGTGGTCACTCAGCACGCGCCCACGCGCCGACAAGACATCTACCTGACGGCCAATCAACTGAGTCGCTTTGACGAAGCCACTCAAGGCTTCAGACCGATCAATTGGGAGGAAATCGCCGAACTCGAATCAGCCAGCGGAGAATTTGCGGTTCAACCCCAGGAGGTTTCGATCGCGCGCGGCTTGGAACTTTCGACTCAACTCGGCTGCATCGGCTGCCACGCCACGTCCGCCGGTGAATCGGGCAAGAGTGGTCCGTCCTGGGTGGGATTGGCCGGCAGCATCCGGCACCTGACCACCGGGGTGGAACTCAAGGCTGATCGCGACTACCTGATCGAAGCCATTCTCGATCCCACGTCCAAAGTCACCAAAGGTTACGACGATCCCGATGCCGGTATGCCGCCCTACCTTGGCGTGCTGGCAGATGCTGACCTCGCGTCAGTCCTCCTCTACATTGAGTCCCTGCGCTAGGCCTCAATCAAACCATTCGTCATCCGGATCGAATGTCGGCACCGGGACGTTGACGATTTTCATCTTCCCCACCGCACGGTGGCGGCAGCCGGGCTGGATTAGAATCGTGCTCATCGGCTGCACGTCGTGCCGCTCACCATCGAGTTCCATATAACACTCTCCTTCGGTTTCGAGGATGAGGTAAATCTCAGTGAGTTTTTTGTGATAGTGGGTTTCAGCGTCGGCCTTGATTTCCACATAATGGATGGAGGCGACGGGATTATCCGGTTCCACGAATGCGCGACGCGTTTGCCCGCAGGGGCAAGGCACCGGGTCAATCTCATTGAGATGAGCGATTTTAAAGCGGGGCTGGGCCGGAGTTTCCACGCGACGGTTCGGTCAGTCAGAGCGTTGCCAATTGATCAGGCCACCTCGGCCGCATAGGCCGCGTCGTCGAGTAATGCATCGATCTCTGTCGGATCGGACACTTTCAACTTCATGATCCAACCATCGCCGTAAGGAGACTGGTTCACCGTCTCGGGTGCCGCGTCGAGTGCTTCGTTTACGGCGACCACCTCACCAGCAACCGGGGCATACAAGTCGGAGGCCGCCTTGACGGATTCCACTACCCCAAACACGTCACCGGCGCTGAGCGTGTCGCCCACCCCGGGGACCTCGACGTAAGTGATGTCGCCCAAGCTCTCCTGCGCGTAATCGGAGATTCCCACAGTGACCACTCCGTCTTCGGAGTTTAACACCCATTCATGGGATTTGGCGTAACGGCGGTCGGCGGGGATTTCACTCATGAGGATTTCTTTAGTTCGACGAAGGGCGGTTTGACGAGATGCAAAGTGAACGATTTGCCCCGGATATCGACGTGAAGTCCATTCTGGACTGCGGTCGACGGCACCACCGCGGAACCAATCGCTTCTCCCAATATCGGCGACAGGGTGCCTGAAAGCACCGTGCCCACGTCAGCGCCCGATGCGTCCTGCACTACCGTGTCGGGCCGCACGATCCGGCGATCGCCCGTGCGAAAATAGACCACGCGCCGGCGATCCGGATTCTGTTTTTCCGCGGCCAAGGACTCGCTGCCATTGAATCCGTCCGGTTTTTTGAACTTCACGGTCCAACCCAGTCCCGCCGCGATCGGCGAGAGATCGTCATTCAATTCGTGCCCATAAAGCGGGTAACCGGCTTCCAATCGCAAACTGTCGCGCGCCCCCAATCCGGCCAGCTCAAGCCCAAACGGCTCACCCGCGCGAAGCAAGGCCTCGGAGAGGGCCGGAGCATCGGCGGAGGCATGGTAGAGTTCGAAACCGTCTTCTCCCGTGTAGCCCGTGCGACTGATCATACACTGCACGCCAGCGACGGTGCCTTCCTGAAAATGATAGTAGCGCAAAATCGGCAGCTTCGCTCCCGTCAAAGACTGCACAATGGTTTCCGCCCGCGGACCCTGGACCGCCAACAGCGCGTAATCGTTTGATCGATCATTGATCGTGACATCGAAACCGGCGGCCTGTTCGCGCATCCAGGCCAGGTCCTTGTCGATGTTACTGGCGTTGATACAGAGGAAATATCGGTTGGGCTCCCGCATGTAGACGAGGAGATCGTCGACGACCCCTCCATCAGGACGACACATGGGCGAATAAAGTACTCTCCCCGGGTAGAGGGAAAATACATCGTTGGTCACGAGCTGGTTGAGGAACGCCTGCGCGCCTGCTCCCTCAACATCGACTTCACCCATGTGGCTGACATCAAACAGGCCGGCCGCGGAGCGGACCGCTTTATGTTCCTCGATGATGCTGCGATACTGCACCGGCATCTCCCAACCGGCGAAGTCCACCATCCGGCCGCCGTGGGCGACGTGGAAATCATGAAGCGGAGTGCGTGACAAATCGGCCATCTGGCGAAACAAGCTCAGTTACCCCGTTTCCCGCAAGATCGATCCCCCGCCGCGGGTTAACTATCCGGCAAAGAATTCAGCCAAGGCCTCGCGCACGGCGGAGCGGATATTCTCTTCCCGTTGGGCGGGGGTGGCGTTGCGCGACCCATCCCTCACCGCAATGTGACGAAAAACCAACTCGTTGGTGCGCGTATCCAGCAAATCGATGACGATCGCCCCACGGCGATAAAGGCCAAGATTCTCCCGGTCCAGCACACCCTTTTGGTGGGCCTTGTCCGTAATCTCGGCAGCACGGCCGTAACCAAAATATGTGCTGATCGCCGCCGTGGAAGAAGGGCTCTGCGAGAGGAGAAGGTAGGCAATGATGAGGTCTGCCGGTTCGCCATCGGTCTCCCGCACTTCTATCCCATGCTGCTCAAATTCCTCCCGGATGGCCGGCTGAATGACGGCATTGATATCCATATCAGAGTCGACAAAGGCCGGCTTGATTTCACCACCCGCCTTGAAGAAGCGGGCCGAGGTATAGCCTTCGCTGGTTCCATCCGGCATATCGATGGAGGAACAACCGCCTAGAATGACGAGTGAGCAGAGAAGGAGAAGCGAGGTCAGAGGGCGCATCATGATAGGAGCCTACGGTTCTGCTTCTGTGCGCGGGGTCGAACCAAATCTGCCCGCTAACCATCAATTCAAGGAACGCTCGAAACTGGTTTGAACTCAGCGAGCCATAACTTCTAAATTGACTCTTTGTGACTCCGGTCACCCAACCCCATCCCCTGAAAATGGTTTCCCTCAAAAAATACGCCCTCGCCCTTTTGCTAACCGGATCTGTCCTCTCGGCTGCCGAAGAGATCGACCCCAAACTCACGGAATACTGGACGCCTCAGCCAGACGTGGTCAATGCCCCGGCCGGAGGCGTGCCCTCTGATGCCATCGTATTGTTCGACGGCACCCACCTCAACGAGTGGTTCATCACCCGTGAGAACGAGGACGGCGAGAAAGAAGCCCGCCCCGCCAACTGGGTGCTCGAGGACGGGGCCATGATTGTGCCTCCCCGTAAAAAAGGTGGTCCGAGCAGCGACATCACCTCCCAACAGGCGTTCGGCGACATTCAGCTGCATCTGGAATGGCGCGCGCCCGCCGAGGTGAAGGGTGATAGCCAGGGTCGCGGCAACAGCGGGATTTTCCTCATGAACCGCTATGAGGTGCAGATCCTGGATTGCTACGAAAACGAGACCTACGTGAACGGCATGACGGCCTCGACCTACAAACAAACGCCACCGCTGGTGAATGCCTGCCATGCCCCGGGTGAATGGCAGACTTACGACATCTTTTTCAAGGCCCCGCGCTTCACGCCTGACGGCAAGCTGGTCGAAAAAGCCACGGTCACCGTGGTGCACAACGGAGTCGTCGTTCAATTGAACACGCCGCTTTACGGCCCGACCGAATACCGCGGGCAACCCAGCTACAAGTATCACACCCCCCGCCAACCCCTGCGCATTCAGGACCACAACAATCCCGTGGCCTTCCGTAATATCTGGGTCCGCGAACTGGATCTGCCGTAGAACCGCAGCGCATCGCAGTGGGCACGTCTTACTGACTTACCGTAAGGCGTGTCTGGCTCGGCGACTGATGCAGCGCGCGAGTCTATCGGCGCCGGTGGGTTCAGGCTCTCAGAAAACCCCGATCTCGAAAAGATCCAGCCCCTCACGTTCAAGGGAGCCAACCTCGGGTAGGGAGGCATGTTAGTATTCGCGTTCTACCTTTTGACTGAATCTCGGCTGGCGGAAATTCGAGCCACGTAGATAGATCGACGATCTTCCGGCAGCTAACTGTCTGCCGCCGAGATAAACGCGTCCGTTTTACCATAATCTACCCCTAACCTTTCTAGCTGCCTGACACGGACATACATCCAGTGGACCAAGCTGGAATACTCCGCCTTAAACACCCCTTCCTACCTCCGCCATGACCTCGATCGATTGGATCATTCTCGCCGCCTACTTCGTTTTGTTGGCCACGATTGCGTGGCGCAGCTCCCGGCAAACCGCCACGACTACCGACTACTTTCTGGCTGGCCGAAACCTGCCCTGGTTTGTGGTGGGTTGCTCCCTCCTCGCCTCCAACATCGGTTCCGAACACATCGTCGGACTCGCGGGCAACGGCGCTTCTTCGGGCATGGCGATGGCCCACTGGGAGCTCCACGCGTGGATCATGCTCATGTTGGGCTGGGTGTTTGTGCCGTTCTACTACCGCAGCGGCGTGTTCACCATGCCGGAGTTTCTGGAACGGCGTTTCGACAGTCGTTCCCGCTGGACGCTCTCCATCGTTTCGTTGGTGGCCTACGTCTTTACCAAAGTATCCGTAACCGTCTACGCCGGCGCCGTGGTCTTCATGACCCTCCTGCCCGACACTTTTGGCTCCCCGGAAAACGCCTTCTGGGTGGGAGCGTTCACCACGGTGGTGCTCACGGGCATCTATACCGTGATCGGCGGGCTGCGCGCGGTCGTCTATACCGAGGTCGCCCAAACCGGACTGCTCTTGTTCGGTTCGGTCTTCATCACGATCTTCGGCCTGCAACAGCTCGGCGGATGGGGTGAGCTCAAGTTGGTGCTGGGCGAAAATGCCGATCGTTTTGCGCTTTGGCGCCCCATGTCCGATCCCGATTTCCCTTGGCTGGGCATCATGATCGCCTCACCCGTGGTGGGCATCTGGTATTGGTGCACCGACCAATACATCGTGCAGCGCACCTTGGCCGCCAAGTCGCTCAAGGAAGCCCGCCGCGGCGCGATCTTCGGCGGTTTCCTGAAGGTGCTACCGGTCTTTATTTTCCTGGTGCCCGGCATGATCGGATATGCCCTGCACACCAAGGGAATCATCGTCATTCCCGCCAAAGCCGACGGCACAATGAACGGTGACATGGTGTTCCCCACCATGGTGGCAGAACTGCTCCCCGCCGGACTACGCGGCATCGTGGTAGCGGGATTGCTTTCCGCATTGATGAGTTCGTTGGCTTCGCTCTTCAACTCGTGTGCCACCCTCTTCACGGTCGATATTTACCAAAAGCTGCGTCCCAACAAAACCCAGGCCGAACTCGTGCGAGTAGGCCGGATCGCCACCGGTTTTGTCGTAGTGGCTGGTATCATTTGGATCCCCGTGATGAAGCTCGTTTCCGGCGGGGGGCTCTACCAATACCTGCAGAGCGTTCAAGGCTACCTGGCCCCGCCCATAACTGCGGTATTCCTGTTGGGCCTTTTCTTTAAGCGCATCAATGCCACCGGCGCTTTCGCCGGTTTGTCCATCGGGTTCATTCTGGGCATGATCAAGCTCACATTGCAGGCCTTGGATGGAGCAGGCCAATTCGGCGACAGTGGCCTCCTGCACGCCATCGGAGCCTACAACTTCCTCTACGCTTCCGGTTGGCTGTTGGCGATCAGTGTGGTCGTGGTGATCGTGGCCTCGCTGCTCACGCCTCCCCCTTCCGAGGAACAGACCAGTGGACTCACCTACAGCTCAATCACGCCCGAGCAGGCGGCGGAGAACCGCGCCTCTTGGGGGGGTGCCGAAGTTTGGGCAACGGCGGTGGTGCTCGCCCTGGTGGGCGGCATCTATGTCTATTTCAGTTTCTGGTTGAACTGAACCTAGTCGCCATAACGAGCGCCGGTCGGATTATAGACTCCCTGCAGCGAGACGAAGGGATGGTTCCGAGTGCGCACCCGCAAGATGAAATGGGCGTAAAGCCCGTCCCGGTCGCGCACAAATAACAGGTAGTCCTCGCGGTGATCCCAATTCGGGTCATCTGCCTCGTAGCCCATACTGACCCTTCGTTGGTAACCTTCCGCCGGCGCTTCCTTGACAAACAACTGCCGGCGCAATTGCACCCCGCCGTCCGGGACTTCAAACCGACACTGCCAATCGTAGCGACCGTCTTCCTGGGGCTCACCCGCCTCGACCGCGATCCGCATTGTGCCTTCGCCCGGCTCGGCGCCGTGGCGCGAGTAGGTAGAAAAGGCCACCTCGATGGGAGTTCCGTCCAACGACATGGCAATCGCTCCCGTGCTGACCGGAACAGTGATCGCGTCCTCCGGTTTGGGAATCAGTCGAAAAACCGCGGGGGAACCGGCCGTCGGCAGCGGTTGCTCATTCCGGCTCCGCAATTCCGTCGCGTAGTAATAGGTGCGATAGCCTTGTTCCTCCTGCCAGTAACCGGCCTCGTCCACATTCACGACCACGGCTCCCGCACGGCGTCCCGATACCTTGAAGCGACCTTTTTTGTCCGTGCGGACATTCTTCAACTCCGTCCATCCCACAAACGGATACTCAAACGGATCCAAAACTTGATCGAACAAGGTCACCCGGACCGGAACATTCGCGAGCGGATTATCCTGTCCATCTTGCACCACGCCCCAGAAATCGGCCGGGGTCGCGACC
Organism: uncultured Opitutaceae bacterium; assembly: GCA_937128785.1. GTDB lineage: Bacteria > Verrucomicrobiota > Verrucomicrobiia > Opitutales > Opitutaceae > Actomonas. Next base: position 6,838 of record CAKZMS010000642.1, read on the forward strand.
GCAGCGCGGAGTTCTTCCTCCAGATTCGAAGCATCAAAAACCTCCAGAGTTTCGGGAATATCCCGATCAGTCATTCGTTGGATGAGTCTCACGTCCCGACTGTTGGAGGTATTGCGAGCACGATTGACGCACCCCGCGAGAATCACGGCGACGATCAGCCCCAGGCCAAGGATCAGCCAACTCTTCATTGGGCGAGGGAGTTGTGGCGAAGATTCATCAAATCCAGCAGCAGGTTGTAGTAGGGCAGCGTGTTCTGGGGATCATCGCTCCACATCAGGATATGGCCCTTCCCGTGTTCGAAGGGCTTGCGGTCCATGGAAAACGACTCATGCACCACGCCTCGGGTCCGACTTTCGGCTCCCAGGGCATGGGTGCGGGCCCGAGCGACGTAAGCCATGGCCTCATGGGGATCGGTGACCGGCCGGGAAAAGAAGAATCCGTATTTCAGCCGAATACGTTCCCCTTCCGGTTGATCCGGACGATAAACATATCGCCGGGTCCAGGAGCGGAATGGCTTCGCCTCCTTTTGGAGGATATTCCAACCGAAGAACGTGACGTCACGCGGGTTGTAGAGCACATAGATCCGTTCATCGGTATCCGCCAGATAGCCTTCATAGCCCATCTCATCGGCGAATTCCGGCGTGTTGATATGGGCCATCGTCGGCAGCTTGAGGATATCCCGCTCGTCGAAGGCCTCCGCCGGGACCGCCGCCACCTGAAAAATGGCCTCCTCGATGTCCGCCCCCAACTTGATGGCCTCCATCATCACAACATTTCCCAAGCTGTGCGCGGTCAGGTGAACCCGTTGTTCGGGGGGCAAGGTCGCCAGATAATCGAGGAGGACCGGGGCACATTTGTAGCCCCGATACTCACTCGTATTCAGTCCC
>CAKZMS010000643.1 GCA_937128785.1 uncultured Opitutaceae bacterium
AGGCGTCCCGACCCGCCTGACTGCCGCCGTGGCCGCGCATGTCGGTGCGCAGAACGCGCCAGCCTTCGGCCAGCAGTATCTTGGTGGTAGCCAGCCCGATGCCGCGGGCGGCTCCGGTCAAGATCACGGTCCTGCCCTCGAACGGGCGCGCGTCGAGTTCCTCCGCAGCGGCGCCGCCGGCGGCGAGTACTCGGTGCGCATGGTGCGGTGCCCCAAACGCGCCGAGTTGATCGCTTCGATCCAGCGGCCGGTCACTTCCCGCTGATCGGTATCGAGCAGCCGAGCCCAGCGGGCCACCAACAGCCACCCTTCCATCGCGTCGGTACGGTTTTTGCGCGAAGCCGCGACGGCGGCCTGGGCCGCGGCGTTCTCCACTTGTCGCCAAGTAAAGCCGGCGTTGGCCCTCAGCACGCCTTCGAGCCACTGTGAGGTCGGCGGCCGAAGCAGGGGCTCACCCGAGACCTGCAACGCGCGCAGAGGCGAAGCCACGGCCAGCAAACCGCCGACCAACAGTATTCGAGATAAGGACACCCAACGAGGCATACGAAACCAAATTGGCAGGAACCGGTCGTCACGCAATCCCTGCGGCAGGGTGCACTTAACGACGGCCGTAGCTCCCCTTCCCCTTCTTGCCGCCCTTGCCAACACCAGTCGGACGTTTGAAATCCCCGGACCGCAGTGATTCAATCTGATCACGCAACAGCGCCGCCCGCTCAAACTCGAGGCGCGTCGAGGCCTCTGTCATTTCGACCTCGAGCTCGGCGATTACGGTGGCGACATCCTCGTCCCCCTCCGCCGCCAGCAGGACAGCGTCGTCATCCCGGCTTCCCGATCCGTCGTAGACATGGAGACTGGCCTGAGCCGGGCGTTGCACGCTGCGCGGCGTGATGCCGTTGGCCTCATTGTAGGCCATCTGCTTGGCGCGCCGGGCTGACGTAATTTCAATGGTGCGTTTGATCGAGTCGGTCTGCTTGTCGGCGTAGAAGATCACGCGCCCCTTTTCGTGGCGGGCCGCCCGACCGGCGGTCTGCACCAACGAGGTTTCGCTGCGCAGGAAACCCTCCTTGTCCGCATCCAAAATCGCCACCACCGCCACCTCCGGGAGATCGAGGCCCTCCCGCAGGAGATTGATCCCGATCAGGACATCAAAATTCCCCAAGCGCAGGTTGCGCAGGATTTCCACCCGCTCGATCGCATCGATGTCACTGTGCAGGTATTCCACCCGCAGTTTGGCCTCCCGCATGTAGCTGGTAAGATCCTCGGACAACCGCTTGGTAAGGGTCGTAACGATCACGCGCTCTCCCGCGGCGACGGCCGCCCGGGTTTCGCCAATCAGATCCTCGACCTGCCCCTTGATCGGTCGCAGCACAATCTCGGGATCCAGCAATCCCGTGGGGCGGATGACTTGCTCCGCGACCACCTCGGAGCGCTCCAGCTCAAATTTCGCCGGGGTCGCGGAGACATAGAGTGTCTGGTGGGTAATTTCCCGGAATTCATCGAAGCTCTGCGGCCGGTTGTCCAAAGCCGAGGGCAGCCGGAATCCGTGCTCCACCAGATTGAGCTTTCGCGCCCGGTCGCCGTTATACATGCCGCCAACCTGGGGAATGGTCGCGTGGCTCTCATCGACGAACAGCATGAAGTCCTCGGGAAAGAAATCGATCAGGCAAGTGGGGCGATCCCCCGGCGTGCGACCCGCCATGTGCAGGGAGTAGTTCTCAATGCCATTACAGAACCCCATCTCCTGCAGCATCTCCAAATCGTAGTTGGTCCGCATGCGGATGCGCTGCGCGTCGAGCAACCGGCCCTGATCCTCGAAGTAGGCGACCCGCTCATCGAGTTCGGTTTTGATCTTCCCCACCGCCACTTCCATCTTGTCCTTGGTCGTCACGTATTGAGTGGCGGGATACAGATCAAACTGATCCAGCGTCCGGATCGTTTCCCCGGTCAAAGGATCGAACTCCGTGATGGCTTCAACTTCGTCGCCCCACAACTCCACCCGCAACGCCTGTTCGGTGTAGGCCGGCATGATATCGATCACGTCACCCCGCACGCGGAACCGGCCGCGTTTCAGATCGATGTCATTGCGCTCGTAAAGATTGTCGACCAGACGCTCCAGCAGGACTTGCCGCGGCAGATTCCCGCCCCGGCGCAGTTCCACGCGCAGCTCCGTGAAAGCCTCCGGCGACCCCAGACCATAGATACAGGAAACCGAAGCCACCACGATGACATCCCGCCGGGAAACCAGCGAACTGGTGGCCGCGATCCGCAGTCGCTCAATCTCTTCATTAATCGAAGAGTCCTTTTCGATGAAGGTATCGGTGGAGGAGATGTAAGCTTCCGGCTG
>CAKZMS010000644.1 GCA_937128785.1 uncultured Opitutaceae bacterium
TGGCGCCGGCGCGGAAGAGGTAGGTGGCGGCGTTGAGGGTGATCTGGGTCGTGGCCTCGGTGGAGAAATCTGCGAATTGAAATTCTTCGATCGGGCGATGTCCCTGCAGCGCCAGACCGATGGCGTAGCCTGTGCACGCGCTTTCGGCCAGGGGGGTGTTAAACACGCGGGAGCGGCCGAAGTCGGCCAACAGTCCATCCGTCACCTTGAATGCACCGCCGTAAGTCGCGATGTCTTGCCCCATGACGCTACTTTCCGGCCGCTCAGTCAGGATCTTGCGGTGGGCGGCGTTCAGGGCCTGGGCAAAATTGAGTGCTTGTGGCTCGGGGGGAGTGGGCGTCCAGGCAATGGGTTCCGGGGGGGGAGCGTAGAGCTCGGTCAGCATCTTGGCGCGATCCGCCTGCGGGCGTGCGACGGCCAAGGAGATCTGGATGCAATCCTCCACAAATTTACTGATCTCGGCTTCGAGGGATTCGATTGCCGCAGTGTGGCCGGCATCGATGAGTTCCTGTCGGTAGCGCGGAACGGGGTCTTGGGCATGAAAAGCGTCCGATTCCCCCGGCTCCAGGTAGTCGCAGGTGTCGTAAGCGGCGTGGCCGCGGAGTCGCAGCGTGTGAGCTTCCACCAGCATCGGTCGCCCGGTGCGACGGACCGTCGCGATGGCGTCGTCGAACGCATTTACCGAAGCAAGGGTGTCGGTCGCATCGATGACTCGACCCTCCATGCCGTATCCGGCGGCGCGTTTCCATAATTCCGTATCCGGGGCGAACTGCTCCGAGATCGGGGTGGAATAGGCGTAGCGATTGTTTTCGATCACGAACAGCACCGGGGCGGAAATCAGCGACGCCAGGTTCATGCACTCGTGAATGTCGCCGGTGGAGGAGCCGCCATCGCCAAAGAAGGTGAATCCCACCGACTTGTGACCCTGTCGGCGCATCGAATCCGTCGCTCCAATCACATTGGAAAGCATGGCGCCCAAGTGGCTGATCATCGGAAAGGAACGATTGGCCGGGTCGCCGTGATGCACATTGCCTTCCCGCGCCTGAGTCGGACTGTCGGCGTTGGCGAAGTATTGGTTAAGGTGTTCGCAGAGATGACCGCTCCAAACCAAGTGGCCGCCGAGATCGCGGTGAGTGAACGAGATGGCGTCCTTGGTTTTGTCGGCGATCAAGGCCAATGGCAGGATCAGGGCCTCATTGCCTTGGCCGCCGGTGACGGTCCCCTTGATCAATCCTTGGCGGAAAAGCTCGAGGATCCGATTGTCCGTCCGGCGCGAATAATACATCCACGCGTAGAGTTTCAGACGGGAGGATTCCGGGTCGGAATCGAGTTCCGCGGCGGAAAGCTGGGGTTGCAGGAGAAATTCGGGGGGAGACGGATAAGCCATGTCCAAACCCCGACGTTGGACGGGTAATCCCCCAGATTGAAGGGATAAATCGCCGTTTTGTGAAATCGGTGCCCCCCGCGCTGAAGTAACGTATTACGTTACAAACGCTCGGGGGCGGGTTTATCCCGCGTCGATCTTATTGATCCGGCGGATGTGGCGGTCGCCTTCGAACTCGGTGGCCAGCCAGACTTTGACAATGTGGAGGGCCTCATCGGCCGAAATGGTCCGCTCGCCGATGGAGAGGACGTTGGCGTCGTTGTGAGAGCGGTTCCAGATGGCGACCTGTTCATTCCAGCATAGACCGCAACGCACGCCTTTGACGCGATTGGCGGTGATGGCTTCCCCGTTGCCGGAACCACCGAGGACAATACCGCGCTCGAATTTACCCGCGGCCACGGCCCGGGCTACGGGGTAGATGAAATCCGGATAATCGCAGGACTCATCCGTGTGGGTGCCCATGTCCTTCACGGTGTGCCCTTCG
>CAKZMS010000645.1 GCA_937128785.1 uncultured Opitutaceae bacterium
CCGGTGGGTGGGTGGGTGGTCGCAGGGGTGGTGCTGGCGGCCATCCCGCTTCGCCTTCTGCTCACGCCCTATCCCGTGTGGCCCGTGGCCCTCACCCTCTATGTGGGCGGTTTGATCGCGATTTCGCTTGGGGTGGTGGGACAACGCTTTGGCCGGGCCGGAGTGGTTTGGGTCGGCGGGCCTCTGTTGCTATTGCCCGGCGTGATGCCGTGGCCGGGAGTCGTGGAGTCCAATCTCATCCTGCCCATTCGCCACGGCATTGCGATGATCGTCGCCGAAGGCGCCAACCTCTTCGGTGCACCCGCGCTGGCATCGGGCACGAGTGTGCGACTGGCCAATGGCTGGGTGGGCATCGATGAAGCGTGCGGTGGGATCCGCTCGCTTCACGCCGCGGTGACGACCGCGCTGTTTTTCGGGGAGTGGTTGCGATTGAGTCTGCGGCGGCGGGTGGCGTTGCTCGTCGCCGGGGCCCTGGCCGCCATGCTGGGCAATCTTGGGCGGGTGGCCTTGCTGTCATGGTGCGCCACCGGGCCGGACGGCATGCTCGATCGCTGGCACGACACGGCCGGCTGGGTCGCGCTGGGATTCAGTTTGGTGCTGACCGGAATGATCGGCTGGCGTTGGTCCAAACGGGTTCCGGCCGCGAGCCCGCTCACCGTGCGGCCTACCCGCGGTAGTTTGCCGGCGATTCCGCGCATCCCCGCCTGGGTCGTCGCGGGGGCGATCGGTCTGGTCGCCCTCGAAGGCGCGACCCGTTGGTGGTATGCCCGGGGAACGCGCGAAACGGAAGCCGATGTCCCCCAATGGACGGCCGTCGTTCCGACCGATGCCCCCTCCTATCAGCCCCAACCGCTGACCGACGCGGCCAACGACATGCTGCGACCCGACCTCTTCGTCTCCGGCTCCTGGACCGGGGTGGACGGGGTTCGACGCTTGGTGAATTACGTCGAATGGCACCAGGGCCAGGCCGCCCGTCACGCCCCGTTTTTCCACAATCCCACCGTTTGTCTGCCTGCCTCGGGGGCGGAACTGATGGAGGGCTTGGGGACGATTGAGATCACGATCGGGGATACGGTGATCCCGTTTGAGAGCTACGTTTTCCGCCAACTCAACCGCGAGCTGGTGGTCGCCTTCACCGTCTGGGATCCCTCCACCGGCGCCCCGTTGCGCACTCCCCGCGAACAGGCGGGGTGGAGCGCTTGGTTGAGAGAACAATGGCAGGACGTCGCCCTCGCCAAGGAGCACCAAAAGGCCCAACTCCTCGCCTTTGCCATCGAAGGGCGTGAAAACGAACCACGCCTGCCGTCCGAGATTCGATCGCTGCTCTACTCCTCCCACACACCCTGACCCTACCACACGCCGGATAGGTTTAGCTTTTGTCTTGTGAATAAGTTACGCAATAAACCTGCACTATGTGCTGGCCTCTTAGGTAGATAACCCTACGGTCGCGCTGCTTTCGCTATGAAAATGCTGCTCCGCTTCTCCCTTCTCGCTGCGTCAATCGCAGCCTTGGCGACCACCTCCCAAGCTCAGGTGCTGACGGGAGACACCATCACTGGGTTCGACGCCACGGCCTCCTACAACACGGGGCTGGATCTGTTGGATACCCGGGCAGCCACCCAAACTTTTTCCAACGTCACGGCGATCGAGAAGGTGACCTTTCGCTTCATCGACGACCTCGGCGGCAGTTGGGGCCCGACCGCGTTAAATTTCACGCTCGGCACCTGGACGGGTGGCCAAGCCGACACCCAGGTGGGCACCACGCAAGTCGTTAACATCGACACCAGTGCCAACTGGATCACGACGGGCAGTCATCGCTACTTCGATGCGGAACTGGATTTGTCCAGTTTTGCCAACTCGTTGACCGCCGGTCTCACCTATGGTCTGAGCATCTACGGTGACGGCACGAGTGCCAACTATCGATTGGCGGGAGCGACCGGAGCGTATGCCGACGGTGGAGGCTTTATCAATAATGCCGCATTCGCCAACGACGTTGTCGACGTAACCAATGGCAATACCCCTTT
>CAKZMS010000646.1 GCA_937128785.1 uncultured Opitutaceae bacterium
GAGCAGGATGGGTTCAGGGAGGTCGGAGTGACTTTGGCTGACCTGGCTCAACGTCGTCGTGAAACTCTGGATGAGGCCCTGCGCCGCAGTCGGGAACTCGAACGACATGGCATGGCTTCGGTGAATCGGGACGCGGTTTATTTCACCCCGCAGGGCCGGCAGCGGGCGGCGGAAATCGTGCGCAATCACCGACTGTGGGAACTCTATTTGACGAATTCCGCCAACATCGCGCCCGATCATGTGCATGAAGACGCGGAGCAGATTGAACTCGTCCTGGGCGTGAAAACCGTCCGTGAGCTGGAGCGGCGCTTGGACTATGCCACCCAGGATCCGCACGGCAAACCGATCCCCGGCCCGCGTGATATCCATGGCGGTGTCGCGGTTCGTCCGGAAACCCGGGAGGGAGACCAGTGAGCGAGTTGATTCCGGCATTCGAATGGCACCGCGTCATGGTCGAGCCATGGACGGTGGATCTCAGCCTTTATGGTTGGATCGCGCTGATGGGCTTTCTCGTCGCGACCGCGTGCGGGTTGGTGGGGAACTATCTGATTCTGCGACGCATGGCGCTCATGGGTGACGCCGTGAGTCACAGTGTGTTGCCGGGGTTGGTGATCGCCTTTCTTTTCTCCAACAGTCGCGGCACGGCTCCGATGTTTTTGGGTGCCTTGACGGCCGGAATCGTGGCGACCGTTATGATCGAATTGATTCACCGGAAGACGCGGGTGAAACAGGACGCGGCGATGGGGATCGCTTTTTCCACGCTGTTCGCGATTGGCGTGTTGCTGGTATCGCTCTTCAGCGAGCACGTCGATCTGGATGCCGACTGTGTCCTTTATGGAGAGATCGCGTTTGTGCCGCTTGAACCGATGGTGGCGTGGTGGGGTGTCACGTTGGGGCCGGTGTCGTTGGTGCGCATGGCGGTGGTGTTGCTGGTGGTGGTCGGATTGATCCTGGCCTTCTACAAAGAGCTGTTGGTGGCCTCGTTTGACGAGGCGTTGGCCCGCGCCACGGGAGTCAACCCCACGTGGGTGCACTACGGTCTGATGGCGGTTCTATCGGTGGTGATTGTGAGTGCGTTTGAATCGGTGGGGGCGATCCTGGTGATCGCGATGTTGATTTTGCCGGGCGCCACGGCGTCGTTGTTGACGGACCGGTTGGCCGTGATGCACGGCATCGCGGTGGTCCACTCGGCCCTCAGTGCCTGGCTGGGGGTGAGCCTTGGCGTGTGGCTCGATTGCTCAATCGGTGCAGCCATGGTCGTAGCCGGCGCCGGAGTTTTTACACTCGTTTGGATCGGCACTTTGGTGCAGCCATGGCGCCGTCAGGGCGTGAAAATTAGCGGGCCCGAATCCACTCCATCGGTTTCTTGAAGGCACTTCGTTTACTTTTCATATCAATGCTCTGCGGCGGATGGGGATCGGTCGCCGCCCAAGTGGTCGAGACTCCGACGACGGTCGCCAAAGGCGAGTGGCTGCTGGAGGCCGATATCGCTTCCGGTATCTGGGACCGAACCCGCTTGGAGGGAATCAGCATCTCAGGGTATGAGGTGATCGCCGCGCCCGTCATTTTGAGTACGGGGGTGACCGAGCGGTGGGATGTGCAGGTGGCGTTTGATGGGTGGGTACAAGCCGAGGTCAAAGGGGGTGGGCAAACCGAACGAGTGTCAGGTTGGGGCGACGTCTGGTTGCGGACCAAGTGGAACTTTTATGGCGATGAGGAGACGGGACCGGCGGTGGCGCTATTGCCCTACGTCAAATTGCCGGTGGCTGACAGTGATATCGGTAATGGGGAGGTCGAAGGCGGCGTTGCGCTGTTGTATGGTCAGCCGATTGACGACGACGACTGGATCGAGGCCTTTGTTTCCGGCGACACTATAAGGTCGGACATTCGGGGGCGGGACGAGCTTCTGGTGGCGGGAGTGGTCTGGGGGCGAAATATTTCCGAGAGCACGACGGTCTATACCGAGTTGTTGGCGGAGTGGTTAAGCGCGGAGGAGTCCGCCGTTCCGGTGGTTTGGGGAATCGGCGTATCTCCCGTCCTCGCCGAGGGGTTCGCCCTCGATTTTGAGGTATTGGCGGGAGTCACCAGTGAAGCCCCCGACTGGGGCGCGGCCATTAGATTGGTGTGGGAGCTTTAGAGAGGGTTACTCCTTCGAAAATTCGAATCCCCACTTACGATTTCCGTAGCCGTAGGTGACCGCATCCACGTGATCAATTTTGGTCAACGCATCGTCAAGATCGCCCATGCCGAGTTCCTTTTCGAACGCTTGCAGGCGGGCATCGTATTTTGAAAGGACCCGGGCTTTGCTGGCATCATCCAAGAAGGAGTGAGTGAGGGAATTACGGCCGAGTTGGGTCAGTTCCTCCCAGGACAAGTTAAAGTAGGTCACCGCCGTGTAGTATTCGTCGGTCATATTGCTGTCCCACATGCCGCGATCATCCGTGTTGAGGCACACGGGCACCCCGGTGCGCAGCAACTCGGGGAAGGGGTGTTGGCTGAGGTCAGGCACATATTCGAGGAGCTCGTTCGAAATCAACTGCACCTCGATCAGGGCGCGATCACTGTGCTGGAGCATCAATAGGGTGTCGGGGTCGCCGAGAATATTGACGCCGTGGCCGATCCGGGTGGCTCCGAGGAGGAGGGTTTCGCGGATGTTCTTGTCCGGACTGTCCATTTCGCCGGCATGGATGGACAGCGGCAGGGTGGGGTATTGGGAGCGCATTTTCCGATAGGTATCCAGAAAGCGCAGCGGGTAGCCTTTCCCGCTCTCCTCGATGCCCGCCATGTTGATGCCCACCCAGCGGTCACGATGCGCGTTGACCCAGGCATAGGTGATTTCCAGGTCCTGCAACGCGTTGGGCGAAAAACGGAGAATGGTCTCCAAAAAGCGCAGCTCCATTCCGGTATCCGCGACGTCGGGCTGGGCCAGGCGCTGCTCCATCATCAGCAAGGCCTCCTCGTCGGACAGGACGGTGCCGTCATTGGTGGTCATGGTATAGAGGCCGAACATCGTCTCCAAGTAGATCAGCCCCTCGGCGGCGAAGGCCTTGATGTGTTCGGCCAGAAACTCGAACCGGACATGAGGGTTGCGGTGCATGTCGCCGAGGCGATCCCACGTGTAGGCAAAAAACTCGTGGCGACCCTCGCCGGGGGCATCGAGGCGGAAGGCATTGAGCCATTCCGTGCGTTGGTCATCGGAAAGCTCGAGCAAGAGCACGTATTCACTCTGTTTTTGGGGATCTAGTTGATCGTAAGTGTGCTGGCGGATCGTGTGGTAGCGCACCCGCGGGTCGACGGCATCAGGCGATACGGCAAAACGGGCGCGGGTGTAGAACGTGTCTCCGCCATTCCGGGTGGAGTCGGTCAGGATATCCCATTTCCACTCGGGAATGATGGATCCGCCGAAGTGGTTGTGCAGATCTCCTCCCTTGGGCAGCGCGTAGAGAAATTTGTAGAGCTGTTCGGGGGTCGCGGACACTTTGATGGCCTCGTAGCGAGCGGCAAAGTCGGCTGCGGACAGGCTGGTCGAGGTGAGCGAGAACAAGAGGAGCGTTAACCGGACGAGGCGCATGATCATGAAAAAGCACCACAGCTGGGATCGGGCCAATTTAAAAGCTGATTGGTGGCATTGGTAGTGCTTGTATCAAGTTTATGGCTCTTACCCGATTCTCTGTTCCCCCACTACATACTGTTACCCGTCAACTGGCCGCCGTGGCGATGGGGCAGGCCGAGCCGGACCTAGTGATTCGTGGTGCCCGGGTCTTGTCGACCTACACGGAACGCATTCGCCCGGATCGGGAAATTTGGGTCAAGGCCGGCCGAATCGCGGCGGTGCAGCCCACGGGCACCTGGAAAAAAACCAAGGGCAGTCAGGTCACTCAATTCGATGCCAAGGGGGGCATTGTGGCCCCGGGGTTGGTCGATCCACACATCCACATCGAGAGCTCCATGATGACGGCCTGTGCCTACGCCGAGGGGGCGTTGTTAAACGGCACGACCACGATTTTCTGCGACAGTCATGAAATTGGCAACGTGTGTGACACAGCGGGGGTGGAGTGGATGCTCAAAGATGCCCGGCAGGCCCCGTTGAACATTTTCCTGACCGTGCCCAGCACCGTTCCGGCGACCTCACCGCACTTTGAAACGGCAGGGGGCGACCTTACCGCGCTGAAGATTGGGGCGCTCTTCGACAAGTGGCCGGAAGCTCAGGCGCTGGGCGAGAAAATGGATTTTGTGCAGGTTGCGATGGGGGATGAGCGCAGCCACGCCATCCTGGCCGAGGCGATCAAACGCCGCAAACCCGTCAGTGGACACATCTACGGCCGGGAGTTCGTCGCAGCGGGGGCGGCCAGTGGCATCAACGATACCCACGAATCGATCGATCGGGAGATTGCCGATGATTTTCTGGAGAATGGCTTTTGGATCTTCCTGCGCGGAGGACCGCCAACCACGCCGTGGCATTCCCTGCCGGAAGCGATCAAGACGGTGACCGAATTGGGCGCCAATCCCAAGCGCGTCTGCGTGTGCACGGACGATCGTGACGCGGACGACCTGTTTTTGTTCGGGCAGGATTGGGTGGTGCGGGAGGCGGTGAAAGCCGGAATGTCCCGCGAGGCCGCTTGGTCAATGGGTTCACTTCACGGCGCGACCCGATTCCACCATGACGATGACATTGGTGGAATGGGCCCGGCCCGACGCGCTGATTTGGTGCTGTTGGACGATGACTTGAATCCGCAATGCACCTGGTATGGCGGCGAATTGGTGGTGAAGAACCGGCGCGTCACCCCTTTGCTGGAGGAAAGCCTCTCCCAGCCGTATCGCTATCCAAAGGCGGCCTACCGGACCATCAAGCTGCCCAAGGCGCCCAAGCTAACGCCGGATCTTCCGACCAAGCCCGTCGTGGCGAATACGATCCGAACCGAACTACCCGGTATTATTCTCTTTCACGACCAAGTGAAACTCACTCCGGCCGCTGAGTGGGGAGAACACTTCAAGAAACACGACCTGTGTTTCGTCAGCGTGGTGGAGCGGCACGGTAAATCCGGCAAAGTTGCTCACGGACTGCTGCGCAAATTTGGCCTCAAATCCGGGGCGGTCGCGAGCAGCGTGGGTCACGATGCCCACAACATCATTATCGCCGGAACCAATGAGCCGGACATGAAACTGGCCTTGGATACGATCAAGCAGAGTCGGGGAGGGGTCTGTATTGTTAAAAATGGTAAAGTGCTGGCGGCAGTCGAGTTACCCATTGCGGGTCTTTTGTCGGACCAACGGGCCAAAGTGATCGCCAAGGCGACCACGAAGCTTAAGCGGGCTTGGAGCCAGGCGGGGTGCACCCTGCCATACATGGGATTTAATCTGATCCCGCTCTCGGTGATCCCGGAAATCCGCATCACCGATCAGGGGCTGGTGACGGTCCCGGGCATGGAATTGGTGCCGCTTTTTGAAAATCAGTAGCATCAAGGAGGCTCGATTCACGACCACGAAACGAGGCAGAAGTAAAAAAGGTTAGTTATGAATATTATTTCTGGCCGCGAGGCATGCCACGTGCTTTGACCATGTCTTCCGCACACCGCCTATGAACCGACTGAAAACTACCTACCTACCGCTGGTCGCCTTGCTCGCCAGCGTTGTTCCCTTCACTTCGGCCCAAGACGCCGAAGAGGAAGCCATCGAGATGGAGGAATTCAAAGTGAGTGATGTTCCCATCGAGGAAAACATCGTTCCGAGTTCCCGTCCCTTCAACTCCGTCTACGGCTCAGACCGTAACATCGTCGATACGCCCCGCAGCGTGACCATCATCTCTCGCGAACAGCTTGATGCCATCAGCATCAAGACCCCGCGGGATTTCGCCAAACTCACATCCTCCTCTTATACCAAGAGCAACTTCGGCGCTCCCACTTCGCCGAATCTGCGTGGTCAGGAAGCGGATATGTTCGTGAACGGCAGCCGCAAGGGTCTTACCTCCAATGGTAATGGGCTCCCGATCAATTTTAACGCGGTTGAATCCGTTAATATCGTCAAAGGCCCGGCCGGTCCGGTCTACGGCACCTCGAGCTACCTCGGCGGTTATGCCGACCTGATCACCAAGCGTGCCTTCTTCGACGGACCGCGCGGCGAAGCTTCGGTCACCGCGGGATCCTACGATGTCTACTACGGCTCGTTTGATTACGGCGCCCCGATCAGTGATACCTTGGCTTACCGTTTTTCGGTCTCCGCCGAGCAATCCAAGGGTTATTATTATCGGGGTAAAAAGGAGACTCAGGCTTTCTACGGCACCATCACCTGGCGTCCGAATGATGACTTCGAGCTCTTTGTGGCGGGCGAATACTTCAACGCCGACTACACCGAGAATTGGGGCATGAACCGACCGACTCAGGCGCTCATCGATGATCTGCTTTACATTCCCAACGCCCAGACCGATGCCGAATACGCGGACTACATCCGTCGTCTTGGCGACGGCACGTCCATCTTCGGAGGCGTCGCGGGCGAAACCGCCGCATCCGCCTTTGGTGGCGCGGGTTTCGCGACCATCGTTCCCCTCGACTTGGCCAATCCAGTCAAGATCAACCCCCGCCAGCGTCTGCTTGCGCCGGGAGATGATTCCGAAGGACAGAACCTCTGGTTCCAAGGTATCGCCAAATGGACGATCTCCGACGAAACCCAATTTGTGTTCAACTCCTACTACCAGTGGATCGACCGCAACACCTTCAGCTCCTATCATTACTCCGAGCTGCTCCGCGACAACTGGAGCTGGGACAATTCCGCCTCCTTCATCTTCCGCTCCGACAACTTCGGCTCCAATGTGGGTCTCCGCTACCGTTATGAAGATGTGTGGTCCGTGAATCACTTCTTCAATGAGCCCGTCAACTTCTGGGATCTGACCCGTGACCCGAATTCCTGGCGGGTGCCGGATCAAGGTTTCGCCGGATTCCCGACGGTTCCCGATCAGCCTGCTCGTGGTATCCTGAGCGAATGGTATTACGGCGGCACCGGTGGTCACAGCACCGGTTACGTCTTCGGACCGTTCGCCCAACTCGACTACACCATCGCTGATCGCGTGATCATCGATGTCGGTATCGGTCAGGACTACGTCAACGCGACCGAAGACGATCCGATCGGAGGCGCCGCCGTCTCCAGTGTCAGCGACACCGTCACCCTCGATAACTACAGCGCCGCGGTGGTCTTCAAAGCGACCGACGTTTTCTCGGTCTACGGCAACTTCGGTTATTCGGAAGCTCACCCGGCGGATACCGGAGGTCGCTTTGACGTGGGTGCGTTCGGCACCCCGTTGGAAAGTGAACTTTTCGAAATTGGTGCGAAGGCGAACTTCATGGACGGCAAGCTCTTCGTGAGCACGGCCTATTTCGATCGCGAATTTACCGCGATCAATCCGGACAATACGCGTGATCCTGTTTACCTCGAGGGCATTGAGTTTGAGGTGAACTACCAGCCGACCCGTAATTTCTGGGCCACCTTTGGTTATTCCTACATGAAGTCCGAACGCACCGCTGGGTTCTTCGCCACGGCCTACACCGCTGATCGCGCCGATGAAACCGGTGGTTTGTTTGTCACGCCCACCTTCGCCAGCCCGGTTAGCTCCACCACCTTGTTCGATTTCCCCGGGAATCCCCAGCATCAGGCCACCGGTCTGGTCAGCTACAAGTTCGACAACAACTTCGGGGTGCGAGCCAACTTCGTCTACACCGGACCGTTCTTCCTCGGCTACAATGGCATGGATCTCGACCCGGGTAACGTGTTGTTCATGTTCCTGGCCCCCGGTCAGTCCCAGTTCACCGTCAACAGCGTGCAGATCCCTGATCAATACGAGATTGACCTGACTGCCTTCTATGAGGCCGAAAGCTGGGAAGCCAGCGTCACGGTCTTCAACGTGACCGACGAATTAAACTGGGATGCGCCGAACGCCGGATACGGCAACGGGTCGGTTGTCCTACGTGAGCCGATTCGCTTCGAGGCCACCTTCACCTACAAGTTCTGATCTAAACGCACCACGCGTTTTGCGTTTCAAAAGGCCGTCCCGCTTCGCGGGGCGGCCTTTTTGCTGGTGACCCGGATCCCGGATATTCAGCTATCGGGGCAGAATCCGTAGAGCTGATCGTCGCGACCCTTACCGGGCCAGTTTACCTGATCGACCCGCAGGTGCTGCATGGCGGCGAAGACCGCTTCGTTGAGAGCGGCCTCAAATCCGAAGATCGAGAGTAAGGGCGGGGCATCCACCTTGATGACGTAGGCGGAGGCGCCAACGCCCCGCAGCATATCGACGCTGCGTTTGACCATTTCGGCTTCCCCGGCGCCATCGCCCTGAAGAATTACCACGGGTTTCGGCTGGGCAGTCATTTGCTGGAACGGGCCGTGGGCGAACTGGAGAAAATCGGAGATTCCCGGGCAGCTCCAAAACAGGCCCTCCATAAACTTACACGCCAGGTTCTGGGAGTAGTCTGAAATCGGCGCGGCGGTGATGAGATTGAACCCCGCCGCAAACGCACTCGGCAAGTTGCACATGGCGTCCTTGAGCCCTTCGGGCGCCTGCTGACTGAGCAGCGGGAGCAGGCTCTCCGCGCAGGGCAGTGGAGCGCGGGACGCAGGGAACTGCCCGGCAAACTGCAGACAGGCCAAATAGCCGGCCAGAGGGCCCACAAAGCGGATGAGGGTCGTATACTCTTCGGCCAACGGGAACACGACTAACTCACCGCCCCTAACCGTGAGGTCTCGGAGTAGTTGCGCGCGGTCAGGTTTGCCGGCCGCCTCGGCGTCCTCGGGCGTGGTGGCCGTGAACAGGACGCAATGATCGAAATCTGGACTGCGCTGTAGCGCTATCTGAGCGTTGGGAGACAATCCCTGGCTGAAGACCACGAGGGTCTTGCCCAAAAAGTTCACGGCCGGACTATCCACGAATCCGGAGAGGGGAAGGTAGGCCGCGCTGCGGTCGGTGTGGAGATTCAGCAGGGTCGAAAGATACCGGGCATGGGCCTCGGAACTGCCGGTCCCGGTGATGATGAAACGCTGCCCCTCGAGGGTCCTCTGATTCAGGGGCTTCGGTCCCTCGGCGAGCATGGACCCCAGGATTGAGGGGATGAGCGACAGGCGTTCAGCCAGAAGTTCGTGTCCGAGTGGATCAGCCATGGGAGTCGCCTCAATCGCTGATGGAATCGTCGTCGATGAAGATCCAGCGTTCGACCTCGATGCGGTGTTGCTGGAGCGCAATGGAGTATTCCGGTTTCTTCACCAGACTCGCCGGCGAATTCATGATCATCTGGATCTTGTCGCTCTTGAGATGCTGCTTCAGCAACGAAATCGAGGCTTCGTAGTCCCGACTATCGTAGTCCACTCCGATCCGGCGATATGCCTCGTCGGTGGACAACGCCAGACCCGCCTCGGACAGCATGAGATCGGTCGCATACGCGCCGAAGCCGGCGCCGCGACCATCATTGTAGATGAGTTGGATGACGCCCACGCCGTAGGTCACGATCTGTTTGACCGACTGTTTGAATTTATCGCGGTTTTCCACCGTCCGCAGCGGGAAGCGGTTGAAGAGGGACTCGCTGTGCAGGCGGACCACCGGGATGTCGTAGATTTTGGCCTTCCCGTGGGTCAGCACGACAAACTCCTGAGTGGTCACGATATCATAGTAGACATGGACGCGAAACCAATAGGGGGTGGTGAGGAGATCGACGATGGGGTCCTCGGGGTTGGCGTCGGCGTAGGCCTTCAGGTTCGCCGCGTGGATCTGCACGAGGAAACGGTTTCCGCGGATTAAGGAGTAGTTCGTGATGAGCGGATTTTCTTCGCTCATGTAATCTTCGATTTTCTTTTCACCGAAGAACTCCCGGAATTGTTCGTTGTTAAGCAGCACCTCGTCATCCACCGGCTTCATCGGCAGGAAATAACTGGCGGAATAAACGAAACGTTTGGCCTGGGGCAGGGCGTGAGGTTTGAACGGGACGACGGGTTCCGGGGGCAGGGCGCGTTTGACCCGGGTTGCGGATGGTCGGTTCAGGATATGTCCGCTGGCGGCCTTCGATGTCAGGTAAGCGAGGTTGAAGGGCGACGGCTCGAATTCCAACGTCTCCGTATTGGCGATCTTGATACCCTGGTCCCGCAGCGCGTTCACTTTGTCGGGGTTGTTGGTCAACACGACGAAGGGCGCCTTGATCCCCAATACGTCACAGATGTCGGAGATATTGTCGTAGTTGCGGTGATCCTTCTTCAGCCCCATGGAAGCATAGGCTTGGAAAGTGGACAGCTCATCGAGGGAGGCCTGGACCATCATGCGATCCCGCGACTTGCCCACGTAGCCCACGCCGCGGCCCTCTTGCATGAGATAAAACAGGATGCCATTGCCCTTTTCCGCGATGACCTTGAATGCGCCTTCCAATTGTTGCACGCAGTCACAATCGCAGCCCCGGAGGGTTTCACTGGTTACGCAGGAGGAGTGCAACCGGGTGTAGAGCACTTCCGCCTGGTCGATGTCTCCATGGGCGAGGGCGATGATGTAGTGCTTGTCGATGATGTCCTGGAAAATATGAGTCCGGAAGGTGCCGAACCGGGTCTCCAGCGAACAAGTCGCAATGTAGAGGGTGGTTCCGCGTAGCGGGCGATCATCGATGGATTCGGGTTTCAGCAGGCTGCCAGTGGCATGCTGCATTTCCCCCACCAAGCGTTGAAACTCAACGGGTATGTTGGGGAACAATAGTTCACCATCGGTGGAAGCGGGTAACTGAGTCTGGGAAATGGAATCACTCATGGGAGCAGGTCCGGTTGGAGCCGGCGACGGCGATTAGCCGGAGAACGGAAAGATATGAAAGAATTCGAGAAAAAATATTCCGGCGATGATGTAGCCGGTGACCGGAAAGTCCTTGGCGCGGCCGGTGGTGAGTGCGAGGAGAGCGGCGGCGATCAAGCCGAGGCCGATACCCTCGGCGATGCTGAAAGTCAGCGGGATGCACAAAATGGTGAGCATGGCCGGCGCCGCGACCTTGAAGTCATCCATTTTGATCTCGGTGACCGATTGAAGCATGAAAATACCGACCACCACGAGAGCCGGGGCGGTTGCGGCGGCGGGCACCGCGAGGATCAAGGGAGTTAAAAACAGGGCAAGCAGCATCAGCCCGGCGACGACCACCGCGGTCAGTCCCGTGCGTCCCCCCGCCTCCACGCCGGAGGCTGACTCAATGTAGCTGACCACGGTGGATGTGCCAAACAACGAGCTGAGGATAGCCGCAATGGAGTCAGCCACCAAGGCCCGGCCGGCCTTGGGCAGGTGACCATTTTCATCCAGCATGCCGGCCCGCTTGGTGACACCGATGAGCGTGCCGATGTTGTCGAACATATCGACCATCAGCAGCGTGAGAATCAAGGGCAGGGCGGCCAGAAAGGCGGTTGAGTTGGTGAGAAACCCGAATTCGAGTTTGAAGAAAACCGGTGCCGCGGAGGCGGGTAGATCCACAAAGCTGGTAGGCAGGGTGGTCACTTTTCCCTCGGTGCCATTAGGCACAAAAAGTCCGACGATAGTCGTGATCGCGATGCCCAGGATGATGGCTCCCGGCACTCCGCGTGCGACCAAGACGATGGTGAGAGCGATGCCCAGCAGGCAGACGAGCACCGGGCCGGAAGTGAAGTCGCCGTGACTGACAAGGGTTGCCGGATTATCAACGATGACGCCGCCATTCTTCAGCCCGATGAAGGCAATAAAGAGACCGATGCCACACGTGATCGCGATTTTCAGTGAGTAGGGGATCGACTTAACGATCTTCTCGCGCACACCCGTGACCGAAAGGAGGAGGAACATCACACCGTTTACGAACACCATACCCAGCGCCTCCTGCCAGCGGACACCGGCACCGATTACGATGGTGTAGGTGAAGAACGCGTTGATCCCCATGCCCGGAGCGAGGGCGAGCGGGAAGTTGGTCAACGCGGCCATGAGGATGGTGCTGACGGCCGCAGTCAGGGCGGTGACGGTGACCAATGCTCCCTGATCCATCCCGGTGGCGGAGAGGATGGAAGGATTCACCGCCAGGATGTAGGCCATGGCCGCGAAGGTGGTAAGGCCGGCCTGAAGTTCACGTGGAACCGAAGTTCCGTTGGCAGAAAGTTTAAACAGTCGTTCGAACATACAGTGTCAGGTAGGAATAGAGCATCGAGGGTGCCAAACGGACCAACGAAGGCGAGCGGTATTCAGCTCGCCGTTTTTGTCCGGTTGCGGCCGATTAATCAGCCGCCAATCGAAGGGTCTTGGTTTCGGTTTCGGCGGCAGCGTAGGCCTCGCGATAACCGGCAAGATCCGTGCAAGCACCTTTGGGGATTCGCTTAATCGGCAGGGTGAACTCGGCCTCCACATTTCGAAACGGCCAGGGGGTGATCGTGAAACTGGTCTCGCCGGTTGGTGTACACTTCAGCGCATGGCGTTGTCCCTCTCGATCGGGATGCTGGTGGCGCAGGGTCAGCGGTTGATCATATCCGGCGCACGCCACCAATGAGAGGTTATCGCAGGCCTGCAGAAACTCGAATCCGCGCTGCAACACGGCCTGATCGAGGGCGAGCCGAGTCCGTTCCGAGCTTTGCCAGTCCTGCTGGGCCTTCACAAAATCCGCGTGAGGTAGTCGATGCTCGGGGCGGAGGGTGGAAAGGTCCGCCTGCTCGGTCAGCAGATTGACGGTGTGCATCGAGACGATGATGCCAGCGATGGGATCCTGCTCGGCCACGGCGGAGGTAGCCTTGGCTCTAACCTCCAGGTAGCTAGGCAAGTCAATCTCCTCGAACGCGGAGTAGGCGCCGACCAAGGCCCGAGTGAAGGCTTCCGGTTTGCCCGCCGGTGTTAGCTCGGGGTTGGCATCGCGTTGGATCCAACCATCGTCGTGGTGATAGACGGCATAGCGGACGGAGTTGAACTCCTCGGGAGCCGCGAAGTAGTCATTTCCCCAGGCGTCGGCAAATTTACCCGCCAACCGAGCATGGTCGGGGTGAGTAATGAGTATCCATGAATCTTCGGTTTCAGCGCGGATCATAGGCTAGCGTCAGCAAGTTCCGCACCGATCCAGAACGGTCGGAATCGCAAAAGAGGTCGAATGGGAAAAAACTATCTGCAATCCGAGGGTCAGGTCGTCGCCGATATCAACCGGAATGGAAACCGCGGGTCGGCCGGCGATGCTGATGTGGGTATTGAGGTTGAGCAGGTTGTCCCGCAAGGCCGGTGACTCATCATGGTAGCGGGGCGCCGGCTCAAGGGATATGGGGGTAATCAGAAAATCGTAATTATCGAAATAAATGTCGAAGGCAGAACGGATGCGGAGGGCGTGGAGACGGGCTTGATCCAGCTGTCCGGCGGTCCAGTGGCGTCCGCGATCGATCCTCGACCAAACTACCTCACCGTAGTTGGCGCGATGACGATCCAGATTTGCCTGATGGACGGAATAGGCCTCGGTGCTTTGCAGGATTGAATAAGTTTCGGCCACGTCCCGGCAGCTCAGGGCCAGAGGGTGGTCTGATTCCAAAACCGTTTCGGCCAAAGCCCGCGCTCGGGTGTTAAGGGCGTGCTCATGTGGGGGAGTCCCCGTAAGTCCCAGTGAAGTCGCGGGAAGGTAGGCGCCTCTCGCTGGATGGGTGGCCTCGGCCTCCGGCGTATAGAAGGTGCGCCACAATGCCGAGCAGTCGGCTGCGGTTGAGCAAAGCCACCCGGCGGTATCGAAGGCCGGTGCGAGGGGGAAGGCGTCCGAGATCCACGACTCACCCGGTTGACCCCGCCAACTGAACAGCCCGCAGTAGGCGGCCGGCACGCGCAGGGAGCCGGCCGTATCCGTGCCCAGCGCAAAAGGCACGATGCCCGCGGCAACGACGGCGGCACTGCCGCTGGAGGAGCCCCCCGAACTGCGACCGACATGATGGGGGTGCTCGATATTGCCGTAGTGGGGGTTTTCGCCGGTGAGG
>CAKZMS010000647.1 GCA_937128785.1 uncultured Opitutaceae bacterium
AACAACCCATCGTCTCCTATGCCACGGCTTATCCAGTCGCATTGATCACCATGACCGTGATGGCAAAGCTGCTCCTGCAGCTCATGGGGTTGATTGCCTGAGCGAACGACTCGGCCCCGTTCGGGGGGCAACGTAAGTTAACTGTTCCGCGGGTTGCCGTTTGCCAGTCGCCGTCCCCATCCCCAACTTTTCTAGCTTATGGACTCCCCTCCCCTTTCGCGGCGTGCGTTTAATCGCACTCTTCTCGTCGCTGGCGCCAGCGCCATGATGCCCCGTGCGTGGGCCAAAAGCATGCCCGCCACCCCCGCGCTGGGCGCACAGACAAATCTGGCAAATGCCGCGGCCGTGAAAGCCGCCGGTGGTCAATGGATCGGCTTGAGTGTCGCTGGTTGGTTGCAACCCGATGGACCGGAGGACGAATTTCTCGCCCGCCTCCAGGAGGCCAAGCGCGCCCCGCTTCCGGTCGTGGCTTGCAACAGCTTCATCCGGCGCAAGGACCTGAAATGCAATGGGCCCAATGCGAATCATGACGCCGTCATGGAATACGTGAAGCGCGCGTTCGATCGGGCCGAGCGCGCCGGGGTGAAATACATCACATTTGGCAGCTCCGGCTCCCGCCGCCTGCCCGAAGGTTACGACTATGAACACGCAATGGAGCAATTCACGACTTTGCTGCAACGCATGGGCCCCGCCGCTGCGGATCACAATGTGATCGTGCAAGTCGAGCAGCTGCAGCAACGCGAAGTTAACTTCATCAACCGCATCGGCGAGATGGAGCAAGTCGTGCGCGACGCCAACCACCCGAATATTCGCGGTGTGGCCGACCTCTACCACATGGTTGCCGAGGGCGATACGCCCGAGGACCTCGCTCGAGCAGTCGATTTGATCAGTCACGTGGAGATTGCGGAGCTCGAAGGTCGCCGCGTGCCCGGCACGACCGATCAGGATTTCCGCCCCTACTTCAAGGTCCTCAAGCAGGCCGGCTATCGCGGTCGCATCGGCATCGAGGGCAAATACCAACTCGATGAACTGCCGGGCGGCTTCGATACCATCACCCGGCAGTGGATGGAGGCATAAAACCGCTCGCCGCCGAAGGATTCGAAACGTTATCGGGCAAAACCCTCCCCCGAATGATCGGGGCCGGTGATTCAAGCTGGGAGCATCGGGAACCCGCATGGTTTGCCAAAAACTAGGCAGAAATTAATATTTATTAACATTGGGTGGATTGCCCCGAAATCGGACAGCATGCTCTCGGGGTAAATCCCCCCAGCCATGTGTAATCCCGTCCGCACTCTCGTCGCAGCCTTTGTGCTGCTCACTTCATCAGCGGGTGCCGATATCGAATCCAGTATCGATACCGGCCTCGCTTTCGCCGAGGAACAGCTGGCGGAACTCCCCGGTATTCTCCGCGTCAACAGCCGCTTTATGGACTACTCCAACACGTCCGGGAATTGGCAGACCAAGAGCCGATCCACGTGGTGCAGTGGATTCGCTCCCGGCATGTTCTGGTATATGTATGACCACACCGGTGACGAAAAGTGGCGCACTTGGGCAAAGAACTGGACCGAAGGCGTGCGCGCTCGCTCGACCGAGGCCGACAATGACACTGGCTTTCAGATCTACTGCAGTTTCGGCAATGGCTACCAATTTTCCGACGCTGACGACGCGGACTATTGGAGTGTCATGCAAACGGCGGCGGCGACCTTCGCCACCCAACGCTACAATCCCACCATCGGTGCCTATCGGGCTTGGACCAATAGTTCTTCAAATCCGGTGAGCAGTCCCTCCATCACCGCCGGTACCACCAACCCAAACTCGATGGTGTTTGAGGTGAACATCGACATGATGATGAACATGGAACTCCCCCTATTTGTCGGGAGTAATGGCGGCGACAGTGCCCATGTCGACCGTGCGGTGCAGCATGCCGATACCACCTGGGAGGACCTGGTTCACTCCAACGGTTCAAGCATTCATGTGATCGGCTACAAAGCCGACGGATCTGTGGACTATTCCCGAACCCATCAGGGCTGGACCCCGGAATCAACCTGGAGCCGGGGCCAGGCATGGGGCGTGTATGGCTACGCCATGGTCTACCGCTACACCCAGCTGCCCCGCATGCTGGAACGGGCGGAGGCCATGTTCGACTACTTCATGACTGCGACGTCCGCCCAGTCTTCGGACTACATCCCCTATTCCGATTTTGATGCGCCTCTGAACAGTCAGAACCCCCGCGACACCAGTGCCGCCGCCATCGTGGCCTCGGCGGCGATGGACCTCTACGAGATGACCAGCGAGGCGAAGTACCTGACCGCCGCCCGCAACATCATGGAGTCGCTCAGTAGCTCCACCTACCTGGCTCAGGGCACGTCCTATCAACCGATCCTGCGCAAGGCCTCCTCGAAGTGGGGTGACCCCGAAGTGGGCGCGAGTTTCGCCGATTACTACTACGTGGAGGCCATGCTTCGACATCGGGATCAGTTCCCCGCCACCGCACCGGTCGATCCACCGCCCGCCGCCGAGATCACCTTCCCGGCACTCTCGAATCTGTCGACGCGCGGCTACGCCGGCGCGGCCGGCCAGCCCATGATCGCCGGCTTTGTCATCACCGGCGAAGAGGACGTCACCGTGCTCGTGCGCGGCATCGGTCCCACCCTCGCGGGGTTCGGCGTCGCTGATCCCGTCGCCGATCCGACCATCAACCTGTTCAACGCCAGCAGCACCACCACTCCGATCCATACCAACGACAACTGGGGTGACGCGACCAACGCCACCGAGATCGCCGCCGCGGCAGCACGGGTCGGGGCCTTCGGGCTGACCGATGGCAGTTTGGATGCTGCGCTCCTCGTCAGCCTGCCTCCCGGCGTTTACACCGTGCAATTGACCGGAAGCAACCCGGGGGGCCTGCAGAACGCCATGGTCGAGGTCTACTGGGTTCCGCCGGCGAACTA
>CAKZMS010000648.1 GCA_937128785.1 uncultured Opitutaceae bacterium
GAAAAGCTACCTGCGTATCCTCCGCCAATGGCTCGGGTGGAGGCGGAATCAGTTCGGGGTGTTTTTCGGCCCACACTTTGAGGATGTCGTGGGCCACCGGCGCGGAGAAGGATCCTCCTCCGGTCTCTTCGCCCGGCGTATCGCCTTCGATCATGACCGCGATGGCGATCTGCGGATTCTCAATCGGGGCAAAGGCGATAAACCAAGCAAAGTTGATCGTGCCTTTCGGCGTGCGCTTCTGCGCCGTCCCGGTTTTGCCGGCCACGCGTAGCCCTGGAATCCGCATGCTGGGAATGGTGGTGAAGGACGTGCGCGAAGTTCCGGAAATCGTGCACTCCTCCATGCCCTCCAGGAGAGCGGCATAGTTCCCGGCCGACACGCCGATGGGGTCGGTGCTCTGCGTCGGCCGACCGGGCACGTGCGTCATGAAAGGGCGGGTGGTGGTCTGACCCCGCGCCACCGACGCGGTGAACGTTGCCATTTGCAGGGGGGTTACCAACATGAAACCCTGTCCGATCGAAAAATTGGCGGTGTCGCCCGGCACCCATCCACTCCCGATGCGTTCCCTTTTCCAGGCGGGGTCCGGCACCAGGGAGCCGTTGCTCTCATGGGGCAGCGATATGCCGGTGCGCTCGCCGAATCCGAATCGCCGGGCGGTCGCCGCAATCTGATTGGCGCCGGTTTCCTGACCGTGCTCGTAGTAGAAGACGTTGCAGCTTTTGGCGATGGCGGTGCGCAGAGCGATTTCGCCGTGAGCGTGGCCGTCATGGCAGGGGAACAGTCGATTCCCGACCCGGAAATAACCGCCGCAGTTCGTCTCGGTGTCCGCTTCGATCGTGCCGGCTTCCATTCCCGCCAATGTGACGAGAATTTTGAAGGCCGACCCCGGGGGATACAGCCCTTGCATGGGGCGGCTGAGCCACGCTCCCCGGTCATTGATATCGGCAGCCACCGCATTGCTCAACCGGGGGGAAAAGTCGTTCAGATCGTAGTCCGGCAGGCTGGCCATGACCAGCACCTCGCCGGTGTTCACATCAAGGGCCACCGCCGCCCCGGCCATCTCATACTCACGCATCCGTTTCTCGGCGGCGAGTTGCAGGTCGATGTCGAGACTGGTGATGAGGTTGTCACCTTGAACGGGTAGGCGCCGTTCGAGCGACTCAACGCGATACCCGCTGGGGTCCACCCGGTAGATCGTGCCGCCTGCCTCTCCCTGCAGATGTTCTTCGAATTGGGATTCAAGGCCATTGCGACCCTGGGCTCCCGCCATTTTGAAAGTCATCAGGTCGGCGCCGGGGAAATTCTCGTCGATCTCTATGTCCAGATTCGAGGATACGTACCCGAGGGTGTGTGCCGCAGCCGATCCGTAGGGATAGTAGCGATCACTGTTCGTGTAGACCTGAAGCGGCGAGTTGACCGGCAGTTGCTCCAGCAACCGGGCATACTCATTACGCGTAAGGCCATCAACCAGGGTGTAGGGCAGCAGGCGTCGGAACCAAAAATGATCGTTGAGCTTTTTG
>CAKZMS010000649.1 GCA_937128785.1 uncultured Opitutaceae bacterium
CCTTGTGAAAGAAGTAGTCCGGCGCGGCGGTCATCTCGGTGCCTTCGTAGAGCCAGGGGTTCATGCCGATCATGCCCATCTGGGAGGCAATGTTGACGATACTGCCGGAGCCACGCTCCGCCATCACATCCCCAAAAGCACGCACCGTAGCGAAGAAGCCCGTCGCATTGACGTCCATCGATTCGCGCCACGAGTCGAGGTCGGCTTCAAAGCCGGACATGGGACGGCTCACGGCATTGTACACGATGCCATCAACGCGACCGTGAGTGGCGACGACGCGGTCGCGCAGGGCGTGCAAGGACTCCTCCGATTGGATGTCGACCTCCTCGACAGTCACCCTCCGTCCGGCCGCGGTCTGGGCGTCGGCTACGGCGGTCAAGGCGGCTTGGTCGCGCGAGGCGATGACCAACGTGGCGCCGGCGGCCGCCAGCGAATCGACCAGGGCCCGGCCCAGAAGACCGGTGCCGCCGAACTGGATGACCACCTTGTCGGCGAGGGAGAATGCGTTGGCTTCAGACATAGGCGGTGGAGGTGGTGGGTTTGAGCTCCACGGGCAGGTCGTTGATGGCGTCCTCCATGACCTGCACGCGTTCCTGAATGTAGGAACTCACGCCAATCACGTCGGCTCCGATGTTCACGATGCTGTGGCCTTCTTCCACGAGCTCGGCGAGGGGGGCGACCAGTCCGGCGGTCATGGCGAAGAGTCCGTTGGCCTTGCAGGCCGCGGCCACGCGTTTGCGCCCGGCGACGACCACGGGATCGGTGATCTGGCCGACCTTGCCGATGCGGTGGCTGAAATCGCCCGGGCCGAACATGATGCCACTGACTCCCGGCACGGCGGCGATCTTCTCAACCTGCTCGAGTCCTTCGGGCGATTCGATTTGGAGGATGAGTGTCACTTCCTCGTTGGCGTGTTTGATGTAGTCTTCGGTGGGGACGAGGCAGAACGCGCCGTCAATGTTGCCGCCATCGAGCGCGCGTTTGCCTAGCGGATAAAAACGCGTCCATTCCACGATCTGTTGTGCCTCCTCGGCGGATTCCACGTGCGGCACGATGATGCCCGCGGCGCCGGCTTCGAGGGAACGCACGTAGTCGCTGTAGCTGCCCTTGGAAACGCGGACCAACGCGTCGATATCATGCAGGCGGGCGGCGCGGACTTGGTTTTCGATCGAAGTCCAATCGTTGGGCACGTGTTCCTGGCAGAGCCAGACCCCATCGACCCCGCACAGACCGGCGATCTCGATCACGCGCGGATCGTTGAGGTTGATTTTGAGCGTGGTGGCGAACTGATTGTCACGGACTCGTTGGCGAATGCGGCTGGGACGGAGCTTCATAATAAATTGTAAGGGAGGAGGGTGTCTAGTTGAGGGAGAGTTCGGAGAGGGGGATGACGCGGCCGCCTTGTTCCCGACTAAGGATGCCGGCGATCACGAGTTGCATGAGCTCGGTGGTTTCGGCGAAAGGGAAGTCGGGCCGACCTGTACGCAGGTAATCGACGAAGGCCGAGAGTTGGGCCTTGAAGGCGAAGAAGGTGTCGGCGGAGGCGGTTTGGATGCTCGCCTGAGTGCCGCAGAGTTGGAGCAAACCGAAGCCGCCGAGCATGTCGCGGTTGGCGATCACGGTAACATCCACGCCGCGCTCGTGAGTGAGGTGCACGACATTGCGATCGGCGGTGCCGGTGTTTTGAGCGGAGAGGAAGCCCGGTCCCAGAATTGGATAGATCGCTTCCAGAGCGTGGATGCCATAGGTCTCCCACGACTTGGGCGTCGTGATGCTGGCGAAGCGGAGCTCGCCGAGATCCGCGGTCGATTCATGGAACGGCAAAAACTCCCGGCAATAGCGCATGCTGCTCGACGACATGATGGGGCGGCCCTCGGCGATCCATGCGTGGAACGTGCGTAGGTCGGCGAGATTGTCGGTGAGCGGTTTATCGATGAAGACCGGCAGGCCCGCTTCGATAAACGGACGGGCGCGTTCGACGTGTTCGCCGCCGATGTCGGTGGCGATGATGATGGCGTCCACTTCACCGATCACGTCTTCCGGCGCATCCACGACATGAGGGATGTGCGAACAGGCGGCGACGTGCTCAGCGGTGAATTCACCTTCGCCGGCACAGTGGATGTGGGTGACGGATGCGCCCGCGATCGCGAGGTCCTCGGTCGGCTGTTGGTTCAAGTAATCGGGGATGCCTGGAAACGGACACTCGGCGGTCATGCGCTCGCGATCGTAGCCGTTGAAGATGGCGCTCCACGAATAGGGATGTCCGTTGCCGGGCGTGCCGCCGAGGAGGGCGAGGCGGATGTTTTGCGGATCGGGGACAAGACTCATGCGGGGATGGCCTCCGAAAGTTTCTGCAGGTTTACCCGCCGACCGGAGTCGGCCGAGGCGAGGGCGGCTTGATTGAATCGCAGGGTCTGCACCGCCGCCTCGAGCGAGCACAGGCGGGAAGGCTGGCCTTCGATCAGATCCAGAAACGCGTGGGCCTGCGCGACAAAGTGAGCGTCTCGTTCCGGCACGGTCTCGTCGTGCCATGTCCAATCGGCATCGCCCAATCGGCAGGTGCCCCAGCGTTGGCGGTGGTATTCAATCTTCACCGAACCTTCCGCGGTATGGAAATGCAGGGTCCCGTCCTCGATCGCTTGGAATTGGTTGAGTGCGTAACTCACCAGGATGTCGCCATGGCGGGCCGTGATGTTTACGGTGTCTTCAATCTCGACGCGCGGCAGGGCCTGGTGCGCGCAGTCGCAATACAGCGAGTCTGTCGGACCGATCACGCTTTCGACAAAATTGGCGGTGTGGGTGATGGCGTCCTGAATGACACCGCCGCCGGTCTCGCGCCGGGCGTAGTAGGTCTCCGAATAATGGGCGGTGTGGGCAGGGCGGCCGGAAGGGAAGTGGCTGCCGCCGGCAAAGGTCACGTGCTTGATGGCGCCGAGCGCTCCGCTCTGCAGGAACTTCCGGGCCGCGCGCAGGTAGGGGTAGGCGTGTTGCACATAGGCGACCGCGACCTGGCGGTCAGACGCAGCGTGGGCCGCGAGCAGTTCCGGCACCGCCTTCAAATCGACAGCCAGAGGCTTCTCGATCAGCACATGCTTACCCGCGGCGAGGGCGGCGAGGGCCATGGGAATATGGAGCGGTGGCGGCGTGCAAATGACCACCACGTCTGAATTTTCATTCAGCGCTCTGGAGTAGTCGGCGTGCAGGGTGACGCCGTATTGTTCGGCGAGTGTCGCGCGCAACTGCGGACTCGGATCGCAGCCCGCGACTTCGGCGCGACCGGTCTGCTGGAAACAGCGCAGGTGGCGTTCGCCGATACTGCCACAACCGACGATTAAGACAGAATGCATCGCGAGAAGGAGGGATGAAATTTCACCGAAAGGGAGAAGGGAGTGTCGCGGATGTGGTCGCGCCAAATCAGGGGTAGCATCGGCTTTGCCAAACTTTGCTTTTCGGTGGCTCCACGCAAAATAAAACTGCGAATTCGCCTCATCGCTTGCCGCTATCGATTCAACGTATGAGGCTGCGGCGATGAAGGCTCCCTTACCCCTTCTGGCGGCGAGCACTTTGATGGCGGTCTCGGTCACGGCCGCGGAGGTTCTGGATCTCGGCTCCCAACGCGAACTGATGGTCGACCACCATCTGATTGAATCTCTGGACGGCGCGGAACTGCGCCTACAGGAACCGCACAACGAAGGCGTGGCGTTTGCCTTCGATCGCCCGCACGAAGGCGCTTTCAGCGGTTACGTTTCGATGATAACTTTG
>CAKZMS010000650.1 GCA_937128785.1 uncultured Opitutaceae bacterium
CTCCTTTCAATTGGCCATCCAAAATCTTGATGCCGAGCTGAAGAAGCTTCGGGCGGGCACGGGAGACACGTTCTTCGTGCTCACCCAGCAGGAAGTTCTGGCCAATACCAAGATAGCGGTGGATCGGGCCAAGACTGATCTGCAGCGGGCGCTGGCCGAATACGATCGCCAAATGGGGATCACGCTGGAGCGCCATGGCATCACCATTGAGGGCGAGGAACAGCTCGTTTACTGAGCGGGAAGACCAATTCGGCCGAATTTTGGCTTTCCATCCACGAGAATCCGCCTCACCAACCAATCATGGGACAACAATCCAACAAAATCCAAAAACGGAAACGCCGTGAGGCCTATTTGAAGCGGAAGAAAGAAGCCGCGACCAAAGCGAAGAAGTAAACCGCTTCTCCTCCCCCTTATTTTCGACCGCCGCAGACTTTGCGGCGGTTTTTTTGCATCCAACGCCCCCGCCGGGTAATTTTCTGAAAACCCTCGCTTGGGCTCCGCCAAAGTGGCCTGACCACCTGTAATCCAATATCGTATTTTGTATACATCATAGAATCAGGAGGTTGGAGAGGCCCAGATTAACGGTTACCATTTCCTTGTTTTTGCTCGATTTAGCAGGGTGAACAGCAACTGAACTGTTCAGTCGAAATGGCCATGACTCTCAGAGGTGAAACCGGAATTCTACTTCACCATAGACGAGGCTACCCCCTGCATACCTAGCCCGAATACCCCAAACTCCTAACCCGAATTCGGCCCCGCCGGACTCAAAACCTAAGCCTAACCCACCAAACCCCGTAGCTTGACCGGTTAACCGGCGACTACGAATTCATGCTTTTGAGCAGCTTTCAGCGTGCTCAGATACCAACAAAACCTAATATGACCTATAGGATAAAATATACTATTGCCGGGCTGATAGCATCAGCATCACTCGGCTTTGCGCAGGTTTCACAGGAAACCGGCAGTGCTAATATAGACGAAGAAGACGTCATCGAACTGAGTCCCTTCACCGTTGAAGATGCTCAGGATGGCGGATACGCCGCAACCTCCACTTTGGCCGGTTCGCGCGTTCGTTCCGACATCAAGGACCTCGGTGCTTCGATCTCCATCACCACCAAAGATTTTCTAACCGACACCGGTGCAACCGACGGTGAGTCACTGCTCATGATGATCGGTAACGTCGAAGTCGGCGGTGTGCTCGGTAACTTCTCCGGCAGTGGCGACGGTGTTAACACCAACGGCGTGCGCAACAATCCCCAGACCGGACAACGTGTTCGCGGTCTGACCAGTGCGTCCACCACTCGCGACTACTTCCAAACCAACATTCCTTTCGACTCCTACAATACGTCGCGGGTCGAAGTGAATCGCGGACCCAACGCCATTCTGTTCGGACTGGGCTCCCCCGGCGGTATCATCAACAACTCCACCAACGTGGCCAAGATGAACAACCGCTCCGGTGAGGTCAGCTTCCGGGTCGACAGCCGCGCCGGTTACCGGGCGACGTTCGACTTCAACGAGACCCTCATTCAGGATCGTCTCGCGGTGCGGATCAACGCCATGAGCGAGCAGATCAACTTCCGTCAGGAGCCTGCCTTCGAGAACGACGATCGCCTCTACGGTGCCTTCGAACTCGTGCTGCGCAAAGACAACAAGGACAGCTGGTTCGGCCGCACCGCCATCCGTGGTTCGGTTGAGAGTGGCACGATCGAGCGTAATCCGCCCGACACCATTCCTCCAACCGATGGCTTCTCCTCCTGGTTCTACGGCCTCGGTGGCGTGGATCGCCTCGAACAGGCCCTCTCCGTTCCCGGCACGGATCTGAGTAATATCAGCAATGGCGCGGTCGCTTACGGCTGGGTCATCGAGGGCATCAACGAAGGTTGGATCGACGTGCCCGACGGCACGACTCCCGAGGCCTATGCTTCCGCGGAAGGTCGATTTGTCCCATACACGACCATCGACCGCTTCACCCGCGCCGGTCGGGGCAACATCAATACCGGTGCTCCCTACTTCATCTTCCCGGCCATCAACTACAACAGCCCGGTGGCCGGCACCCAGCCAGGCTGGGATGATCCCGCTCTGAACGGTATCCAAGGCATCATGGGCCGCTGGCGCCGCAACGGCTTCCCGACCCAAGATGTGCAGTGGACTAACCCGGCTACCGCCGGAC
>CAKZMS010000651.1 GCA_937128785.1 uncultured Opitutaceae bacterium
CGAAATTGACCGGTTGAGGGCCATTGGCCTTTAACTGAGGGGGGTGGATTTGATCCTACTACCCGCTTTTTCTAGTTGGCTTTGAATGTCAAAATGTTGATATTAAGCGTTTGACCCCTTCTGCAGAAACGTGCCATAACGTCTCACCTTTGCTTGACCGGAGGGGTTCCGGGGCGATGATGGCGGGATGATTCCGACGGTATTGATCGTGGACGACGAGCGGCACACGCGCGAAGGGCTCCAGCAGGCGTTGGAGGACAACTTTGATGTCTCCGTCGCCGGCAGCGCGGACGAGGCGTTTAACCAACTCGGGGCACAGGAGTTTGACGTGGTGGTCACCGACCTGCGGATGCCGGGGAAAAGTGGACTCAAGGTCATCGATAAGGCTCTGACCATGCCCAACCGACCGGCGGTGCTCATGATGACGGCCTACGGCAGCATCGACACCGCCGTGGAGGCCATGCGCCGCGGGGCCGTTGATTTTCTCACCAAGCCGGTGAATATCGAACGACTCGAGATTCTCATTAATCGAGCACTCAAGAACCGCACGTTGGAGGTGGAGGTGCAGCAACTGCACGAACGGTTGGACGAAAAATTCAATTTCAACGGCATTGTGGGCGACTCGCCCAAGCTCAAGGAAGTCATTGATCGGGTGAAGCTGGTCGCGCCGTCCAAGGCGACGATCCTAGTCGAAGGCGAATCAGGCACGGGCAAGGAATTGATCGCCCAGGCCATCCACCAAAGTAGTCCCCGCGCCCGGGCGGCGTTCGTGGCGGTGCACTGCGCGGCGTTGTCGGAGAATCTGCTCGAAAGCGAAATCTTCGGTCACGAAAAGGGTTCGTTCACGGGTGCGATGGAACGGCGAATCGGACGATTTGAAGCGGCGGATGGCGGCACCTTGTTTCTCGATGAGATCGGCGAAATCTCGGCCTCGACTCAGGTGAAGCTCCTGCGATTTCTCGAAACAAAATCCATCGAGCGGGTGGGCGGATCCAAGCAGATTGATCTCGATGTGCGGCTGGTCGCCGCGACCAATCGCAATCTCGAGGGACTGGTGCGCGAGGGGAAGTTTCGGGAGGATCTGTTTTTCCGGCTCAATGTCGTGAGCATCATCATGCCGCCTCTGCGCGAGCGGCGGGAGGACATCAGCTCTTTGTTGGCCCACTACCTGAAACACTTTGCCCAGGAAAACGGCCTGCCCGCTCCCGAAGTCGAAGCCGGGGCCCTCGCCACCCTCGAAGCCTACCGCTGGCCGGGTAACATTCGCGAACTGCGCAACTTCTGCGAAAACGCCGTGGTGCTGCACCGCGGGGGCAAGCTCACGGAATACGAAATCGACCCGAAGTTTCGCGGCGAAGGCGCGGTGGCGGCCGCCCAGCCGGCGGCGGAAGGCGCCCCGGCCAAGTCGCCACTGTCGGTGGAGGAAAATGAAAAACGCCTCTTGCGGGAGGCTCTGATCAAGGCCCGGGGCAATCGCACCAAGGCCGCGCAGTTGATGGGGATCAGCCGGCGCACCCTGCACCGCAAACTGGTCCTGTGGCCGGAGCTCGATACCACGGATTGAGCCGGCTCGCCGTTCCATGAATCTGCAGCAAACGATCCACTGGCTGGAGCAAGGGCGCGGTGCGAATGTCCTGCGCCTGGTGGCCCTGGTGCTCGCGGTGGTGGCGCTCGCCGCCCTGGTGGCCTACAAGCAGTTTCACGGACCCCGCAGCGAGGAGACGCTCCGGCAGGCGGATTTGGGCCGATCTATTGCGACGGGGCAGGGGTTCACGACCTCGGTCAACTATCCTCAGGTGCACGCCGTGCTGGAAAAACGGGGCCGACTGTTCGACGCGCGGGAACGCTTTCCGGAAGTGTATCATGCTCCCGGATACGCGCTGACCATCGCGGCGGTTCTGGCGCTGACGCCGGACGACATTCGGCAGTCCTGGTTCGAGGATGTGCCGGAGGCGCCCGCCGGGTTCGGGGCCGACTACATGTTGTTGGCCCTCAATATCGGTCTGTTGTTCGTCGCGGTCTGGCAATGTTGGTGGTTGGGCACGCGGCTGTTCGATCGCCGGGTCGGTCTGATCACCGGAGTGGCCGTGGTGGTGTCGACCTCGATCTGGGGACACGTGGTGGCGGTCGATGGCACCGCGCTCGCCATGGCATTGTTGCTGGGACTTTTCCAGTGCCTGACGAAGGCTGACGATGCCATCGATTCAGGCGAAGCGGGGGGAGCATGGTGGGCAGCAGCGGGAGTTTTTGTCGGGGCGTTATTTTTGACCGACTACCCGCTCGCCGCGTTGGGGTTGGTCGCGGGAGGTTACGCTTGGTGGCGAGGTCAGCCACGGATGGGATTGATGGTCGTGGCGGTGGCCCTGGTGATCGCGGCGCCGTGGCTCTGGCGCAACGTCGAGGTGATTGGTTCTCCGGTGGGCCTCGCCGGCCAAGGCATGGCGCTGTGGTCCGGCGATGCGACGGCGGATCCTGAGGATGTGCGGTCAACGCTGGCGGCGGAGGCACCGGCCCTGAGCATCAACAAAATGGGCAACAAGGTGCTCACGGCGTTGCAGACGACGTTGCGCGAAGAACTTTGGGCCGGGGGCGGACTGTTGCTGACCGCATTTTTTGTCACCGGTTGGATCTATCAATTCAAGCGCTCCGGCACCAATCGCCTGCGCACCCTGGCGGCCATCTCGCTGGTGGTGATGGTGGTGGCCCAGGGACTGTTGAATTCCGGGGAGGGCGAGCGGGCAGCGACGGCGATCGGAGCCCCGTTGATTATTCTGTTCGGGGCCGGATTTTTTACGGTGCTCGTCTCCAGCAGTGCGGCGCTGCGTAACTGGCCGGGGGTGGCGGCGCTCTGCCTGGTGACCTTGCAGGCACTGCCGCTGATCCACGATGTGATGGAACCCCGGCGGATCCACTTCAGTTACCCACCGTATTACCCTGCTTTTTTCAAAGCCATGGGCAGTGAGCTTGAACGCAGTGGTCAATCCAACGTGGGTTGGCTGGCCGATGTGCCGGCGGGCGCGGCATGGTATTCGGGGCGTCGAACGTGGGATCAACCGAACACCTTGCGCGACTTTTACGCGATTCATGTCGAGCAACGGCAGGTCGCGATGGTGCTGACGCCGGACACCTTGGATCGTCCGTTTTTTGCCGAACTGGCCGACGGCACGAACAGCCGATCCCGCTTTGGCGAATGGGGGCGGGTGTATACCGGCGTGAGCACCGGGCGGCTTCCGGCCGGCTTCCCCCTCACCGAACCCAAGCGTCTCGCGGATAATTTTTATTTGGTGGTGGATGGAGGCTGGGCGCGGGCCCATGGAAAATAAATTGCATCTAGCAGGGGAGACCCCCTAGCTGGTGGTTCACAAGTTGCTGATGATTAAGCGCTGCATTGCCTCGATAATCCTAATCTCCACCGCTGGCACGCTTGGAGCCGTCTATGCCCCGATTCCTGAAGAGGAGCTTGGCAAAGCATTGGTGTTCAAGCTGGGGGCGGGTGTTTTCCACGACAGTAATATCTTCGGTGCCCCCCGAGACGAGCGTGATAGCATGGTCTATCGGTTGGCTCCGTCCGTCTCCTACAACGCCTCCCTTACCGACCAGACCTTCCTGTCGGCGAGTTACGACGCGACAATGGACTACGTGGAGGACCGCCCGGAAAACGACACTTTGTGGACTCACATACTTTCCGTCCGGTTAGCGCATTCGTTTGGCCCTGATTCCGTTTTGGATATCACGGAGAAGTTCTCGATCATCGAGAGTCCCGAGTCACTGTTGCCCGGTCTCCCGCTCAACACCGATCAGTCCTACGATCATAACCAGTTCGATGTCTCCTACACCAACAAGTTAGGCCAGCGGTTCGGCTATGAGGTTAAGGCCCGGTCCCAGATATTTGCCTACAAGGTGGATTCGCTGGCCCGTCAGTTGGACCGCAACGAGTTGCTGGTCGGTTTGTCCCTGAACTACGACGTTTCAGAGCTCACTCGCGCTCTCGGTGAATACCGTTTCCAAGACGTCGGTTACGATTCGGCCGGTCAATTCAAGGACAAGGAGTCCCACTTTTTCCTCGCGGGATTCGACTACGATCCCAGTGAAACCTTTTCGCTGTCGGTCCGGGGGGGGCTGGAGCAACGCTATCGTTCCGGCGCGCCCGATGATACCGCCCCGCGCGCGGAGTTTACGGCGCGCTACGACTACACGGAGCGCAGCTTCGTTTCGGCCGGATACATATTGGCGATCGAGGAGATCTCGAATGTCCAACTCTACACCGACATTCAGGTGCACCGGTTTTTTGCCAACGTGCAGCACGCTTTGTCGGCCCAGACCACGGGTTCGCTTTTCTACAATGTGGAACCCTCCGAGCTGTTGGGCCGCCCGGGCTTGAGCGGTGATCGCGATGAGGTTACCCAGCGGTTGGGTGCGGCCCTCACCTGGCAACCCCGCCGGGGCTGGATGGTCTCCGGTTCCGTCGATGTGGATGTGACGGATTCCGATGATCCCTTCCGGGATCTCGATCGCACCCGGATCGGGGTGGACGTCCGTTATTCCTTCTGAGCCGCGCTTCGCGGTGCCGACCGGTGTGACTCCGGCCTTGCGACCTCCGGTTCCGCCACCTCTGCTGTGACGTGATGGCTTCCCCTGCTGCCACCCGAACTGACCATGCCACCCTGGCCGATTTGCTGCGCATCCTGCGGATGCGGCGCAATCTCGTGCTGGTGCTGGTCTTGATGGTGGTGGGGACCAGTGCCGTGGTGACGGCGATCCTGCCCAAGTGGTATCTCGGATCGACCCAGGTGCGGGTGGAGAAGCCGGAAGGGGAGATGCAGCTCTTTCAGAATCAGGGGGCGTCTTACTACGATCCCTATTTTCTGCAGGATCAGTTCAAGATCATGCAGTCGCCGAAGATCCTGCATCCGGTCATCGGGCGTTTGGATTTGAATCGGCGGATTGGGGCAATGGTCGACAGTCCGGAGCCGCTGCCCATTGATATCACCACCCAGTATCTGGTAAGGAAGATGCTGGATCTGGAATCGCCGCGAAACTCCTCGTTGATCAACATCAACGTCTACGCGCAGGATCCGCAGCTCGCAGCGGATATCGCCAATGACATTGCCCGGATCTATGCCGATGATCGGGTGGCCTTTGCCACCTCGGAGCAGCGGGAAGGACTCAATAAACTGCGTCAGGAACTGGAGCAGCAGGAACGCACGGTCTCGGCGATGCGGGACCGGGTGGAAGATCTCCGGGATGAGTTGGATCTCGCCGGAGTCGATTTGAACGCGAGTTACTCCGACATGGAGATCGAGACGCTGCGCCAGATGCAGAACTCCTTGATCGCCCTGCGCGTGGATGCGATCGGGCGCAAAACCCGGTGGGAGCGCTTCCGCGACATTCCCTTCGAGGACCGGTTGAATCTGGTGAATTCGCAACTGATCGCCGATCAGAATATCCAGGACCTGCTGCAGGCCTATCTGCTTTCCGAGCAAAACGTCACCCGTCTCCGCGCGCGGCTGGGGGAGGCGCATCCGGATCTCATCGGCGCGGTGGAAAACCAGGCCAAGATTCGCGAACAACTCGACGGACAACTGCGGGGCTATGAGAATGCGCTGCAGATCGCTTTCGAAGAAGCCAATGCGCGGGTCGAGGAGCTGGAACGCCAGCTGGGCGAAGCCAAGGTCAACCAGATCCTCTCCGCGCGGGACCGCCTGCGGCCTTTCGAGGAGGCCGCCCAACGTCTCAACGACGAGACCCGTTTGCTGACCACGCTGAAACTGACCCTGCGGCAGCGGGAAATCGATTTCCAGGTGCCCTTGCGATCGATCGAGCTCCTGGGGGAGGCGCGGCCGGCGCGGCAGGCGAGTAAACCCAGCTGGACCATCAATCTGATCCTCGCGTTGACCGTCGGATTGATTCTGGGCGTGGGCGTGGCTGTTGGTATCGAATATTTTGATACGAGTTTACGCAACGTGGCCGAAGTGGAATCCGAACTGGGCGTGCCGGTGGTGGGGGTGATTCCAGCCTCGACCGGGCGGGATGAATTTGACCCCGACGATCTGGCCGCCACCGAACCGTTCCGAGTGCTTCATACCAATCTCAACCTGATCATTCCGGCCGAACAGCCGGCGGCGTTGGTGATCGTTTCGGCCGGTCCGGGAGAGGGCAAATCCACCACGGTCAATCGGCTGGCCCACGCGGTGGCTCAGTCCGGGCACCGGGCGGTTTTGATCGATGGCGATATGCGCCGACCGACCCAGCATCAGCTGGGCGCGTGGCTGCGGGGCCCGGGACTTTCGGAGTATTTGCACGGCGACTGTGAGTTGGACGACATCCTGCAGAAGAATGTGGCGAACGATCTGGATGTGATCGGCAGCGGAGATCTCACGGGATTCTCTTTCAGTCTGCGACACGCCGAGCGGCTCAAGGCTTTGGTGGCGGAATTGAAAACCCGTTACGAGCGCGTGCTGTTTGATTCCCCGCCCATCATAGGCGTGAGCGATGCCTCGATCCTCGCCTCCTGTATGGATGGTGCCCTGTTGCTGATCCAACACCGGCGCAATCCCCGCGCCATGACCAAACGGGCGCAACAGACTCTCGCCAGCGCCCGAACCGAGATGGTGGGGGCGATTCTGAATCAGGTGCCGCCGGACAGCGGTGAGGACTACGGGTATTACGCCCACAACTATGCGTACTATCGTTCATCGGATGGGAAACGCCCTCGCGGCAAAGCCCGACGCAAGTCGGCCAAGCCCAATGCGAATGATTCCACGGAGGATCGCATTGAATTTGATGAATCGGAGAAGTAGCTCAGGCGGCGCAGGTGGCTGGTTGGCCCGATGGGGAGTGGCTACCGCGCTTATGGGGTCCACGTTGGCCGCGCAGTCCAGTCCCAAGATTTCTCTGCAGGGATCTGAACTGTTGGGCGAGGCGGTGGTGCAGGCTTGGACGGCCTACGGCGAGGAGCGGGGTATCAACATCGATGTTTCTTTCCGGGGGTCACGTCCGGCGCGGGACCGGCTGGAAGCCGGGGTGATCGACATGGCGGTATTGATTGACGATCCAGCGGAGGAGGACCGACCGCAGAATTGGGTCTCGCTGCCGCTGGCCCATGTCGCGGCTCTGGTGGTGGCCCCGCGGGGACTCAGCCTGGAGCAACTCAGCTACGAGGATCTGAATCGAATTTACAGCGCCGGCAGTGCCGTCGCCACGACTCGGTGGGGCGATTTTGGGGCGACGGGAAAATGGGAATATACCCCCATCTCCATGCACGTGCTGACCTCGGCTTCCGGTTTGGCTCACGGGATCTTTCGCAACCGCGTTTTGCGCGATGGGGCATTCAAGGGATCGGTGCGAGAGCACGATGAACTGGATTCGGTCTACGAGGCCATGGCCGGAGATGAGGGCGGTATCGGGGTGGTCTCCTGGTGGGATCGGGAGGATCCGAAGTTCAAGGTCCTGCTGGTGTCCCCCGCGGGCGACCAGGTTGCGTTCGGGCCCTCCGCCGAAAACATGGGCGCCGGCGATTATCCGCTATCGGTGCCGTTGCGCTTGGTCGTAGCGCGTGAAGACGTCGCTGAGCTCCTGCCGATTCTGCAGTTTTGGTATCGGGACGAAATCAGTGTGGCGCTGGAGCAGGATCGGCTCATGCCCCTGCCGCGGGTTGATCGCAATCAGCAGGTCTTCGATTTGGAAGCGATTGAGTAGAGGGCGGCCTTAAAAAACCTATTGACGAGCCTACTTTCGGTGCTCTTTCTCTGCCTTCCCTCGCGGGCGTAGCTCAGTTGGTAGAGCGCCACCTTGCCAAGGTTGAGGTCGCGGGTTCGAATCTCGTCATCCGCTCCAAATAATTGGAGCAAAGCAGTTGCTTCAGG